>NZ_AP023361.1:300000-457500 GCF_014191545.1 Terrihabitans soli
GACCTCAGGGCAAAATCTCGATCCGGTCGTCCGCTCCGGCAAGGATCGCCGGACCGTTCCGGTATTCCAGCCGGCCCCGGGCGCGCAGGCGTTTTCCGGCAATAGCTTCAACAGCCGCCCCACCGGAGAAGTGAGGCCAGTCCTTTTCGGCAATGATGAGGCTAAGCCCGCTTTTCCAGTATCGCGCAAAATTCAGATAGACGCGACCCTTGGACAGGCGGGCGGACTGGACCATGCCTTCGGCGAGAACATGCCGTCCAAGATGCTCGGTGAGGGCGGCTCCGTTAGCTGCGCCAAGGACATAACCGGGCTCCGCCCAGATTCCGATCCGCGCTTTGCGCGCCTTCTCTTCGGTAACCAAAAGCTCCGATAGGCAGGCGCCTTTCGCCTGGGCGGCGGCATGGCCGAGGCCTTTCTCGATCAGATTTTGTTCTACGTCCTCGATATGCGCCGGTTGCCTGTTCCAGCGGTCGGGCTTTCCAGTGGGCCGGAGCGTCAGGCGCTCGTCTTTGAGGAGGCCGGGCAAAGCGGCGCGGCCTGAATCCGCGAGCTCGACACCGGCGAGCTTTATCTCACGCCGGTCCGTGAGCTGGATCGTGCCGTCCGGGCGGACCGAGAGCACATCGGCTGTCTCGGCGGGCAGATCGCAGGCGGCAAGAACAGGCCCCGCCCATAAGAGGATCAGCGCTGCCGCGCCGAGGTTTTGAACAGGCATTCCGCCAGTCTAGGCAGGACCTTCGCCGGGCTGCAAAGCGCATTCTCTTATGTTACCGAGGGCGTGGCGGTCCCGTAGCTCAGCTGGACAGAGCGGCGGTTTCCTAAACCGTAGGTCGGAGGTTCGAGCCCTCCCGGGATCACCACCCATCCTAAAAGTCGGAATGCTTCAGGATCGGATCAGGAAACATGCCTCTCGCTCGCGACACCCGCCGCTCTCAGCTCGATCCCACGCTCGAGCCGCATGAGATCGAGCGGCTGCGCCGGTTCGGCACAGCGCGCGATTTCGATCCCGGCGCGGCGCTGATTTCGGCCGGCCAGACCGGCATCGGCCTTGCCGTCGTGCTGAAAGGCCATGTCGAGATCAGCCAGCAAGGGCCGAGCGGTGAGGCCGAGCCGCTTCTCACGCATCTCCCCGGCGCCTTTATCGGCGAACTCGCGCAGCTCTCGGGCCGACCGGCGCTGGTCGATGCGTTTGCCGTCGATGCGGTCGAAGTCCTCGAAATCACGCCGGAGCGGCTTCGGGCCCTGCTCATCGCCGAGGCCGAACTTGGCGAGCGCATCATGCGCGCGCTCATTCTGCGCCGCGTCGATCTTCTCGAAACCGGACGCGGCGGCCCGATCATCATCGGCAATTCGGACAGCGGCGATGTGCTGCGTCTCGAAAATTTCCTGGCGCGCAACGCTCATCCTCATCAGCGGTTCGATCCGGACAGGGATGCGGATGCGCAAATGCTCGTCGAGCGCTTCGGCGTCGCGTCCGAGCGCCTGCCCCTCGTGCTCTGTCCCGGAGGACAGGTTCTGCACAATCCGAGCGAAACCGAGCTCGCACGCTGCATTGGCCTTGTGGGGCCGATCGATGCGGACAAGATCTACGACGTTGTCGTTGTCGGCGCGGGTCCCGCCGGTCTTGCGGCGTCGGTCTATGCGGGCTCGGAAGGATTGTCCGTACTTGTTCTGGATTGCCGCGCATTCGGCGGTCAGGCGGGAGCGTCGGCGCGCATCGAAAACTATCTCGGTTTTCCGACCGGGATTACCGGCATGGCGCTGATGGGCCGCGCCTACAGCCAGGCGCAGAAATTCGGTGTCGAATTTGCGATCCCCGATGAAGTCGTCCGCCTCGAGCAGAACGGCGATGGTCTGTCGACGCTCGTCATCGGAAGCGATGAGCGCGTTCGCGCCCGCACGGTCGTTCTCGCCTGCGGCGCAAAATATCGCCGTCTCGATGTCGCAGCCATCGAAGGTTACGAAGGCGCCTGCGTGCATTATTGGGCCTCGCCGCTGGAAGCCAGCCTGTGTACGGCGCGCGAGGTCGCGCTTGTGGGCGGCGGCAATTCGGCCGGTCAGGCTGCGGTCTATCTCGCAGGCCATGCCGAAAAAGTCTGGCTCATCATCCGCGGCCCAAGCCTCGAAGCGACGATGTCGAAATATCTGATCGAGCGCATCGAAAGCCTTCCCAATGTCGAGCTTGTCGCGAACACCGAAGTCACGGCGGTGACCGGCGAAGATAGTGCGCTCTGCAATATTTCCTGGAAAAACCGCAAGACCGGCGAAGAGGCATCGAAGCCGGTGAGCCAGCTGTTTCTGTTTATCGGCGCCGCACCCAATACCAATTGGCTCGCCTCAAGCGGCCTGACACGAGACGACAAAGGCTTCATCGTCACGGGCCAAACCATCGACCGCGAATGTCACGCTCTGGAGACGAACCTGCGTGGCGTGTTCGCCATCGGTGACGTGCGCGCGGGTTCGGTCAAGCGTGTCGCTGCGGCGGTTGGCGAAGGCGCGCAGGTCGTTGCCGCCGTGCATGCGTTTCTGGCGAAGAGCTAGGAGCGGGCGACGTCCTCAGAGCGGGCCGAGCCCGGCGCTGCGGAACGGCCCGAACGGAATGCGGCAGCCTTCGGTGAAATCGCCGAGGCGGGCCTGCAGGGACGCCATATCCGAAGGTGCTATCCGGACCACCTCCACACATTCATGCCCGGCCGCGAGCGCCTCGACCGCGCGGAGGTGCCGCGGCGTTTTCATCGACAGGCTGTCGATCAGCACCGCGACGAGACGCGTGCCTGTCCAGAAGACGACATCGAAGGGGATGAAATCGCCGCGCCATTGCAGATGCGCGTTGGGCAGCGGAAGAAACGCCGAGAAGAACCAGTCGCGATAGTCCGGAAACGCCGCGCCGGGATCGAATCCAGCTTCGGCAAGCTTGAGTTCCAGCGCATCCCGCCGGCGCTCGATTTCCTCATCGACGAAGTCGAAATAGCTCGACACAAAACGTTCGAGCGGCCGGGAAAACAACGGCACCGCGCGCTGAAGTGCACGCCGGCAAAATCGCTTCCGGTCGTCGTGGCTGTTCAGCTGGGAGGCCGATTGCGGCGGCAGGTCGAGCCAGCCGGACGAATTGAGCCGCAACGCAGCATCGCCCGCACCGATGGTTGCGGCGCGCGGGCTGAGCGCGCCTGCGGCGGCAGAACCGTGCTTGTGGGCGAGCGCGGCGACGTGCTTGTCGATTTTTCCGAACAGGACAAAGAAGCGTGCATCGCCGGAAGGGCCGGCCGGTTGCTTTCGCGGTTTTGTCCCGGCCGGCATCAGATATCGGCCTCAAGACAATAAAGGCCGCCCGTCCAGCGGTCGCCGGTGTAAATAATGCCGCGTTCGTCGACGTGAAGATCGTTCATCTGCGCGGTTGCAACGCGCGAATCCTTCGGCGCGGGTGGAATGAAATAGGCGATGGTTTCGGGGCGGTAGGGATCCTTGATGTCGTAGATGCGCACGCCCGCATTAAAGAACGCACCGAAAATGATCTCTTCGCTGCGGAAGGACGGGCCGGGCCGGTTCTCGTGGATGTTGTGCGATCCGAAGCGTCCGCCTTTGCGGCCGTATTCCTCGAACGACGGCAGCGGGAATGTGCTGATCGGAACGAGATTGGTTTCCAGCCGCGCATCGACCATCCAGGTCAGTTTAGGCCAATCCGCGCCGTCATCCAGAATGCTCTCATCGGTCACGACAAGAAGATCGCGCTCAAACAGCGGCATGACGGTATGGGTGAAGCCCGGATAGGGCGGATGCGGGTTCCAGGAACTGACCACTTTCGGCGCCGATTTGTCGGCGATATCGAGAATGAACGCGCCGCCGTCGATATAGCCGATATATGCGCGGTCCGGGCGCTCCGGATAGACATTGGCGTTGTGGAGCCTGTACGCATCGGGACCGCGCATTTCATGGAGCGGCTGCGGATTGAGCCGCGGCGGCAGCGGTTCGGCATCGCCTTCGCGTGTTCCAGGATACCACCAGCGCCCGACTTCGCGGGGCTTTGTCGGATCGCGGACATCGATGATCTGATAAAACTGATCGTCGCGCGGATGCCGCGGCTGGAAATCCGGCGCGCCGCTGGAGCAATGTATGTATTCCCCGTCGACAAACCACAGGCAGTGGCAGCCGCGGGAATAGGGACCTGAAGCATCGTAGAAGCCGATCGAGCGCGGATTTTCGGGAACTGAAATATCGAACAGCTCGACGCCGGCCGGTTTGTCGCCGGGAGTCCAGACCTGATAGGCGACGGCGAGGATGTTGCCGCAGGTCTCGAGCGAATTCGACCGCATGTTTCCGTGCGCGAGCTCGGTTTGGCAGACGACTTTCGGCTTTCGCGGATCGCTGACATCGACCCCGGTAAAGTTCTTCGGCGCGCCTTCATGCGCGATCCAGAGAATGCGCCGCCCGTCCGGCGCAATCTGCAGGCTCATTCCCTCACCGACCGTGCCGAAGCCGCGCAGAGTGTCCTGGGAAAGCAGCTTGATGTTCTTCGAAAGCGCGCCTTGCATATCTCGCCTCTCCACGGGACTGATGAGGCGGAAACCTATAATGTACAAATATACGGCCTAGGAAGTGATATTTTATAAAATCATTGACTTGAGCCTTCCCGCTCCTATTTTGGCCGGTGAAGAGGAGGGCGGCCCGGCCGCGGCCGGCAGCGTGCCGTTCTGAAGGCCGGCAGGATTGAGATGATCTCGACCAGCACGATGTCGCGTTCCCGGACGCCTGAAGCAATTCCGGTGTTCCTGATCACGGGCGCTTTGGGGAGCGGAAAAACAACGCTTCTGCGGCAGGTGATGGCGTGCCCGGGCATGCAGGACACGGCTTTGATCATCAACGAGTTCGGCGCCATCGGGCTCGATCAGATGCTCGTGCAGTCGGCCATCGAGAACATTCTCCTGATGGGAGACGGCTGCCTTTGCTGTTCGATCCGCGGCGATCTCATCGACACGATCAGCGGCTTGTTCGCCCGCGCCGAACTCGGCGAAATCCCGTCCTTCGGGCGCATCATCATCGAGACGACCGGCCTCGCCGATCCGCGGCAAATCATTCAGGATCTCGTCACCGCGCGCGGCATCTCAGGCCGCATTAGGCTGGCGAAAGTGATCACCGCTGTCGACGGCGTGTTCGGGCTTTCGCAGCTCGGCCAGAACGATGAAGTGCTGCAGCAGGTCATTCACGCGGATCTGTGCATGATCACCAAATGCGATCTGATCGAAGGCGAGACGCTCGGCCTTCTCACTCAGGCGATTTCGGGCCTCAATCCCACCGCCGAGATCGTGCGGTCGCACGATTTTTCCGGCAAGGCCGAGGGGATTCTCGACGACACAGGCTGGCAAAAGCCGCGGCGCGCCTCGGGCTCCTCATTCCGGTGCGATGCAAAATCGGTTCACGATGCGGTGCAAAGCTGGTCGGTCCGGCACGAGGCGCCGCTCGCCTGGTCGAAGATTCTGGAATGGCTCGATGCGCTGTATTCGATGCGGCCCGCAAATATCCTGCGGATGAAGGGGATTTTGCAGGTTGCGGGACAGGAAAGCCCGGTCGTGGTTCAGGGGGTCGGCGCTATGATCTATCCGCCGGCTCGCCTCGATGCGTGGCCGTGGCCGGCGCGGGGGTCTGAAATCGTTGTCATAACAAGGGGCCTTGATGCGCGGTCGGTTGGCCGGTCGTTCGATGCGATCGTTCTCGGCGGGCAATTGCCGCGCGCGCAGAGGGACGGTATCGATGGCCGGGTTCTGGCCTCAAGCGCAGTTTGATCGGTCGACGGATTGACGATGGCACCACAGAAGACAGTACAAGCCCCGGACGAGAAGCCAGTCTCTCTGGCGGCGCTTGCCTATCAGAAACTCCACGCCGACATCACGAGCGGCCAGCTCGCGCCGGGCCAGAAGCTGCTCGTCGCCGATCTCAACGAGCGTTACGGAATTGGCCTCAGCCCTCTGCGCGATGCCCTCAACCGGCTCTGCGCCGACGGCCTTGCGGTGAAGCGCGAGCAGAAAGGCTTTTTCGTCGCCGCGCTCGATGAAGCCGCGTTTCTCGAGATCACCAACGCCCGCCTTGTCATGGAGGAAGCGGCGCTGCGCCTGTCGATCGCCAATGGCGATACTGCGTGGGAGGAATCGGTTGTCCTCGCATTCTACCGTCTCGCGAAGGTCGCTTCGGGCGGCGGCACGTTCATGCTGACGCCGGAATGGTCGGCCGCTCACCAGGACTTTCATACGGTGCTGTGGGCGGCGTGCGAGAACGAGTGGCTGCTCGGCTTTTGCAACAAACTTTTCGAACAGACCACACGCTATCGCGCGCGCCGCCGTCTTTTGTTCGCCGACAGCCCGCTGCACCGCGAAAATGTGGTCCAGGGGCACAAAGATATTATGGAGGCGTGCATCGCACGCGATGCCGATCTCGCCGGCGACCTTCTGGTCAATCACTACAAGGATTCATTCGAGTTCGTCATGGGGATCGAATGCAAGCTGCTCGACAATCCCCGCCGGCTCGTCCCGCTGCCCGGCGCAGTATCCGATAAGGCCAAGGCCAAGACTGTCGGTACAGTCTAAAACTATCATCGCGTCCTCAAGGGCCGCCAAGGAAAAGGTGCATCATGATTGTCTCCGTCAACCCCGCCACCGGGCTCGAAATCGCGCGCTACGAGACGCATACCGACGCGCAGGTCGAGGAGGCGCTCGGCCGTGCATCTGCCGCGCAGAAAGACTGGCGCAAGCAGAAACTGGCGGTGCGCCTTGCAGCGCTCCGCCGTGTCGCGGCAACGCTCCGCGCCAACAAGGAACATCTTGCCCGGCTGATTACGCAGGAAATGGGCAAACCCATCGTCGAAGCGGAAGCCGAGATCGAGAAGAGCGCCTGGAATTGCGACTTCTACGCTGAGCACGCCCCACGCTTTCTCGCCGACAGCATTGTCCCGAGCAATGCGACGGAGAGCCGTGTGGTGTTCGATCCGCTCGGCGTTGTCCTCGCGGTGATGCCGTGGAACTACCCGTTCTGGCAGTTCTTCCGCTTTTTCGCGCCGGCAATGGCGGCCGGCAACGGCGCCATTCTGAAGCATGCGTCGAACGTGCCGGGCTGTGCACTGGCGATTGAGGATGTTCTCAGGAAAGCAAATGTTCCGGACGGGCTGTCGCGCTCTCTTTTGATCCCGTCGTCGCGTGTTGCCGGCCTCATCGCCGATCCGCGCATCGCCGCCATTACGCTGACCGGCTCGACGCCGGTGGGTGCGTCCGTTGCGGCGGAGGCCGGCAAGCATCTTAAAAAGCAGGTGCTTGAACTCGGGGGCACGGATCCGTTCATCGTGCTTGCCGATGCCGATATCGAACTGGCGGCGCAGACCGGCGCCCGCGCCCGTTTCCAGAATGTCGGCCAGAGCTGCATTGCGGCAAAGCGCTTTATCGTCGAGGAGAAAGTCGCCGACAAATTTGTCGCCGCGCTGTCGAAGCACGTTTCCGCGCTGAAGGTCGGCGATCCGATGGACCGCAGCACGCAGATCGGTCCGATCGCCCGCGCCGATCTGCGCGCCGATCTGCACAAGCAGGTGGAGCAATCTTTGTCGGAAGGCGCGACTTTGCTCCTGGGCGGCAAGGAGCTGGAGGGCGCAGGAGCCTTCTATGCGCCGACCCTCGTCGACAATGTGACGAGCGATATGACCGCCTGCCGCGAAGAAATCTTCGGCCCCGTCGCGCCGGTCATCCGCGTGCGTGACGTGGAGACCGCCATCGCCGTTGCGAACGATACGGAATACGGCCTTGGCGCGGCGTTGTGGACGCAGGACATCAGCCGGGCCCACGTCCTCTCGCACGAGATCGAAGCCGGCGCGGTGTTCATCAACGGAATGGTCGGCTCGGACCCCCGTATCCCGTTCGGCGGCATCAAAAAGTCGGGTTACGGGCGTGAGCTCGGCGAGTTCGGGATCCGGGAATTCACCAACATCAAAACGGTCTGGGTCGGACCCGCTCAGGTCTGAACTGTAACCGGGAAGGGTGCCGTATCCGGCTGCCTGCAGGTAAAAAATATAAAATCACAATGCCAGAGAAGATATTTATGAAATTTCTTGACTCGTTAGGGCGTTGAGAGAAGATTGCCCCGACCGGAGCGGCGAACCTCGTTCACCTCCTCCGTCTGCTCAAAACGAGCGGTCGATCAGAATTCAGAGACCGGCAAGCAAAAACGCCGGCTTTGGGGAGGGAACTATGGTTCGCGTTACTCGAAAAACAGTTGTGTGCGCGCTGCTCTCAGCCGCGATGATCTCCTTGGCTCCGGGTTTTGCGTCGGCCCAGGATTATCCGACTAAGACTGTACGTATTATCGTTCCGGTTCCGCCCGGAGGTCCGACCGACTTCATCGCGCGTGTCGTCGCCGAGCGGCTGAACGCCATGTGGGGCCAGCCGGTCATCGTCGAAAGCAAAGCCGGCGCGACGGGCGCCATCGCCAACGATGCGGTCTCGAATGCTGAGCCGGACGGTTACACGATCCTGATCGGCAATGTGTCGACCAATGCCATCAACTTCGCGGCCATTCCGAAAAAGCGCGAAGGCGTGAAGCTGACGCCGGTGACGAACCTCATTCAGGTTCCCGGGGTTCTCACCGGGAGCAAAGAGCTGGAGGCCAAATCGGCCGAGGATCTCGTTGCGAAGATGAAATCCGGCGAGCTGAAGGGCATCAAATTCGGCTCGACCGGCATCGGCACCTATTCGCAGATCGATATGCTGCGCTTCCTGAAGCAGAACAATCTCGAAGCCACACACATCGCCTATAAGGGCGCCGCACAGGCGCTGCCGGCGCTGCTGGGCAATGAGATCCAGCTCGAATTCCTGAACCTGTCGACCGGCCTCCCGCTGGTCAAAGACGGCCGCCTCAAGGCGTTCGCAACCACCTGGCCCGAGCGAGTCCCCGAGCTTCCGGATGTACCGACGCTCAAGGAGCTCGGCTATGGCGATGTCGGCACTTCCGCCTGGCACGGAATGTTCGTGACGGAGGGAACGCCCCAGCCGGTCATCGACAAGATCTATGCGTCGGTGAAGTCGATCTATGAGCAGCCGGACATTCAGAAAAAGATCGCCGACCAGAATTCGAAAGCCACGCTCAGCAAGTCTCCCGCCGAGTTCGCGACCTTTGTCGAATCCGAGATCGTCAAGTGGACGAAGCTGATCAAGGACAACGACATCAAGGTCACTGCGGACTAACCGCGTTCGACGCCACAGACATGAACGAAACCCGGGCGCCGTAGCGGCGTCCGGGTTTTGATCTCGGAGACGGATCATGACGACCGAAAGCGGGCAACGCCGCCACTATGTAAAGGACAAGCCGCTTTTCCTGTCCGGCCTGATGTTTGCGGCGATCGGTGCTCTGGTCCTTGTGCTCGTGCGCGATTACCCGATGGGAAAAGCATCGAATATGGGGCCGGGATACTTTCCGGCTGCGCTCGCTCTGCTGCTGTGCTGCATCGGCCTCCTGTCGGTCGTTCTTTCGATCAAGAGCGCCAAGCAGCAGGACATTCCCGAATGGCCGGCGCTTCCCGCGATTGCAATTGCAGCCGGTGTGCTCGCGTTCGGTCTTCTGGTCACAAAGTTCGGTCTCGTGATCGCGTCCACGGTGCTGCTGCTGATTCTCAGCTACAACCGGATCACCACGCGACCCATCGAGTTCATCCTGCTCACGATAGGGCTCGTCGCTTTCGCCTCGTTCCTTTTCGTAAAGGCATTGGGAATCCCGCTGGATCTGTGGCCGTAGCCTGTCGCGCTGAATGCGTTGTTGAGGAATTGCGATGAGTGTTTTTGATCAGCTCGCGGTCGGCTTCCAGGTCGCACTGACCCTGGAAAATTTCGGCTACTGCCTGCTGGGCGCGGCAATCGGCACGATGGTCGGCGTTTTGCCGGGCATCAGCCCGGTGACGACGATCGCGATGCTGCTGCCGATCACCTTTCAGATTCCGGCAGTGTCGGCCCTCATCATGCTGTCGGGCATTTATTACGGCGCCCATCACGCGGGCTCGACGACCGCGATCATTCTGAATATGCCGGGTGAACCAAGCTCGGTCGTCGTATGTATCGACGGGCATCCAATGGCGCGTCAGGGACGGGCCGGTGTTGCTCTCGCC
Organism: Terrihabitans soli; assembly: GCF_014191545.1. Classification (GTDB taxonomy): domain Bacteria; phylum Pseudomonadota; class Alphaproteobacteria; order Rhizobiales; family Methylopilaceae; genus Flaviflagellibacter; species Flaviflagellibacter soli. The sequence goes on from NZ_AP023361.1 coordinate 310,127, forward strand.
ATCTCCGCGATAGGCTCGTTCTTTGCGGGATGCGTCGGCATCATCGTCATCACATTCTTCTCGCCGGTGCTTGCAGATGTCGGACTTCTGTTCGGCGCGCCTGAATACACCGCGCTCGTCGCCGTGGCGCTGATGACCGCGTCCGTCATGTCCGCCGGCTCCGCCCTGTCGACGTTTGGGATGGCGATCCTCGGGCTTCTGATCGGCACGGTGGGCACCGATGTCGGCACGGGATTCGAGCGCTTTACCTTCGACAGCACGCATCTTGCGGACGGCGTCGATTTCGTTGCGGTCGCCGTCGGTCTGTTCGCATTTTCCGAAGTTGCGCAGCATGTGAAAGCGCCGGACCTGCACAAGACCTTTGCGGTCAAGTTCTCCGAGCTGTTTCCGCGGATGAAAGATCTCAAGCAAGCATTTCCGGCAATCCTGCGCGGTACGGGTCTTGGCGCGGCTCTGGGCATCCTGCCGGGGACCGGACCGCTCGTCTCCGCCTTCGCCGCCTATGCTCTTGAGCGTCAGGTTGCGAAGGACAAATCCCGTTTCGGCAAAGGCGCGATTGAAGGCGTTGCTGCGCCGGAAGCTGCCGACAACGCCGCTGCGATGACGCACTTCATTCCGATGCTGGGTCTTGGCATTCCCGCCGGCGCGGCAATGGCCATGCTGCTTGGCGCGCTGACCATTCAGGGCGTGCAGCCCGGCCCGCAGCTGATGGCGACCCATCCCGAACTCTTCTGGGGCGTCGTGTGCAGCATGTGGATCGGCAATCTGATGCTCCTGGTGCTGAACCTTCCGATGATCGGCGTCTGGATCAAGATGCTCTCGATCCCGTACCGGCTTCTCTATCCAGGCATCATTCTGTTCTGCTGCATCGGCGTCTACAGTGTCAGAAACTCCGCGTTCGACGTGTTGCTGGCGGCGGGCATCGGTCTGTTCGGAATAACCGCGCGGCAGTTCAATTGTTCGCCGGCGCCGCTCGTCCTCGGGCTGATCCTCGGTCCGATCTTCGAAGAGAATTTCCGGCGCTCGCTCACGCTATCGGGTGGCGATCCGACGATTTTCTTCACCCGGCCGATCTCCGCCGCGCTTCTCGTGCTCTTCGTCGTGTTCGCCTTCGGCGTCACGATGTCCGGCGCCAGGAGCCGCAAGCAGGAAATCGAGCACGAAGCGGAAGCGGTCTGATCCCACGGGGTAGCTTTGAACCGGAGGTCCGGTACGGAAGTCCTATTGGCGGCGGAGCTTCTCCGCTGCTAGACGCGGCCATTGTGATTGCAGACGAAGATCAGGGCCTTCCCGCGCCCAAACGGCATATCGCGCTCGCGGCGCTCCTCATCACCATTGCCATCGGCGTGATCGATGCGAGCAGCATCAATGTCGTGCTGCCGCATATTGCGCGCACATTCGGTGTTTCGCCGGCCGAAGCCATTCTGGCGGTCACCGCCAATCAGATCGCCATGGTAGCGATGCTGCTGCCCTGCGCATCGCTCGCCGAAAAAATCGGTCTGCGCCGCATGCTGACGATCGGCCTTGTCCTGTTTGTCGTCTCGTCCATTGTCTGTTTCTTTGCGCGCTCGATGCCGGAATTGCTGATTGCCCGCACGGCCGCAGGTTTTTCCGGCGCGTGCATTTTTGCGACGACGACGGCGCTGGTGCGCATCAGCCAACCGGTCAAAAGATTCGGCCGCACCATGGGCACGGTCGCAACCGTCGTCGCCGTCTCGACGGGGCTTGGCCCTGCCATTGCAACCGCGATCGTCGCAAAGGCCGACTGGATCTGGATCTTCGCGCCCAACATCGTCTTCGGGCTCATCGCTCTCGTGATGGTGCGCAGCCTTCCGGTCGTGCGCGACCGGCTGCGTCCCGTCAATCTCGTCAGTGCCGTGCTCTGTGCCACGACCTTCAGCCTTCTGATCGTCGGCATCGGCAATGCCGTGACGCGGCCTGCGATAGCCGCAATCTGCGTCGTGCTCGGCCTCGCTGCGTGTTTTGCTTTGCTGCGCCGCGAGCGGTCTTCGCTTTATCCGATGCTGCCGGTCGATCTTCTGCGTCTGCCGCCTTTTGCCAATGCGGTTGCGGGAGCGGCCTGTCTGTTCCTCGCACAGATGACGGCCTTCGTTGCGTTGCCCTTTTATCTGCATGGGCATTTCGACAGCGTTCAGACCGGCGCTCTTCTGACCGTGTGGCCGATTGCGGTTGCGCTGACGGCGCCTGTAGCAGGCATGCTTTCCGACAAGCTGCCGCCGCATGTTCTGTGCGCAACGGGCGCTGGCCTTCTCGCGACAGGCCTTACCGGCCTTGTGACGCTTCCGCCGTCTGCGCTCGTTCTGATCGTGCCGGCGCTGGCGATGTGCGGTTCCGGCTTCGGGCTGTTTCAGACCCCGAATAACCGGGCGATGCTGCTGGCCGTGCCGCGCAATCGTATCGGAGCGGCCGGCGGCATGCAGGCGACGACACGGCAATTCGGTCAGGCTCTAGGCGCCAGCGCAGCGGCCCTCGGTTTTACGCTATCGGCCACTCTCGGCGGAACCATCTCCCTGTCGATTGCAGCCGGGGTCGCCTTTCTGGCTTTTCTGATAAGCATTTCGCCGAACGGGCGCGATCGGGCCTGAGGCGCAGGAGGCGCTCTCAAAAGTTGACCTGCCGACTGAAATAGCTATTTCAACGGAGGCGGCCCGGGTTGTCCCGGGAGTATCGCCCTTCGCCGAACCCCGACCGGCCCGCCGGAGTGCTAGCAATGTGCATCTGTGACGACGAAGAAGCCGACGAGCGTGTGCTGATCGAGGACACGGTGCTGGCGCGTGCGCGCATTCTCGATGCGGCAAGGGGAGGCGGCAGCGTCGCGGATGAGGCATGGGCGATCTTCGCCGGGAAGACCGGCGGCAGCGTCGCCTGGCCCGACTATCAGCGTATGCAAACCATCTACGAATCCGCCGCGAATCTCGAAAAGAGGCTCGCGCATATGCGGCGCGAGAGGCGGCCGCTGCGTCGCCGGGCGATTGCCGTAGGCTGACACCCGGATAAGCCGGATTTGAATTTCTTCGCGCGAGAAAAGGCCTGATATGCGGTTTGCCTTTGCCTGCTCCGTTCTGATCGCCGCCGGGCTAGGTGCGAGCGCAGTCGAGGCGCAGACGCTTCAACTGAAGCCGTTCAAGGACAATCTCTTCGCCTATCCCAAGGTCATGGTGGACGAGGGCGAAGATTTCTACCGCATGGTCGATTACAAGAAAGAGCGCGACATCCATATTCGCGACGACGTTCCCGAGCGCCGCGTGCAGCCGCATTACGTCTCGACCGGCGTGCGCAAGGTTCAGGAAGATGCGGTGCTGGAAAGCCCGCTCGGCAAGATCCGCCATTTCACCGTCGGCAAGACGGATGGTGCTGCGATCATCACAATGTATCTGCACGGGCAGGGCGGCAGCCGCAAACAGGGCGTCGACGACATCACGTTCGGCGGCAATTTCAACCGCATCAAAAATCTGATGGCGCAAAATGGCGGGCTCTATCTCTCGCCCGATTTTTCCGATTTCGCCGAGCGCGGTACCGCGGAGATCAAAACGCTTCTGCTGCATTACATCGCGCGCTCGCCGTCGGCGCCGGTGATCATCGGCTGCGGTTCGATGGGCGGACAGGTGTGCTGGAATCTGGCGAAAGATCCCGTCATCGGACCGCGGCTCGGCGGGCTTCTTCTGCTTGGATCTTTTCCGGACGAAGAATTCCTGGACAGCGCCGCCTTCCGCGCGAAAGTGCCTGTTTTCTTCGGGCATGGCGGCGCCGACACCGTGGTCTCGGTCATCAAGCAGGAGCAGTTCTTCCGCTCGCTGCCGGGAAAATCGCCGGGCTATCCGACGCGCTTTGTGCGCTTCGAGACGGGCTCGCACGGCACGCCGATCCGCATGACAGACTGGCGCGCCGAGATCAACTGGATGCTGGCGCAGCCGCGTTAAGCGGCCTGCAGGCTGTCTTTCAGGAACGCGCGATCCGGCTCCGTGCCGAGGCCGGGACCCTCCGGCACTTTCATGATCGTGCCCTCCATCGGCATCGAGCCGGGGAAGAGCAGCTCGCACACCGAAGCCGTGACCGTGTGCAGCTCCACCGGCCCGCCATTCATCATGCCGGCCATCAGATGCAGGTTGAGGCTCGGCCAGCCGCCGCCCACGGCGAGCGGCAGATTGAACATCTGCGCGGCGTGCGCGACCTTGCGCGTTTCGGTGAAGCCCGAGCCATAGCAGCAATTGGGCTGAATGATATCGACGGCGCGATGCTCGATCAGTTCGCGGTAGCGCCAGCGATGTCCTTCCATCTGCCCGGCGGCGAGGGGAATGCGCGTCTGGCGGCGCAGATCCGCCATCGCGCGCGCATCGTTCTGATGAAGGGGCTCTTCAAAAAAGGCGATGTCGAGCTCCTCGGCGGCATTGCAGAGGGCGCGGGCATTGGCCGGGTCCATACAGTAATTGGCGTCCATCATCAGCGCACGCTCAGGCCCGATGGCATCGCGGACGGCGCGCAGGCGTTTGATGTCTTCCCGCCAGCCGCCTTTGGCGACGCCGACCACCATTTTCAGCGCCTGATGGCCTGCAGCCGCGAAATGCTTCGCCGCGGCGACGAGTTCGTCGTGCTTGTATTCATGAAGGCCGAACGTGCAGTAGGTCTGCGCCTCTTTGCTGAAGCCGCCGAGAAGCTCGGCGACGGTGCGGTTCACGGCCTTGCCGTGAATATCCCAGAGGGCGATATCGAGCGCGGCAAGCGCGTGGACGATCACGCCGGTCTGGCAGCGCATATTGAGTTTGCGCCACACGATATGATGGATCGCTTCGGTGTTGCGCGGGTCCATGCCCTTCACGAGCGGCAGGATTTCGCGCCTCAGCGTGTCGGCGACCGCAAACGGCAGCATTTTGCCGGTGAGGCCGTAGCCGGTGATGCCGGTATCGGTCTTCGCTTCGCAGAAAACGAAGCCCCAGCCTGTGGAGCGCGTTTCGACGAGCGGCATCGGAATCTGCACCCGGTGCACGGATGCGGTGAGATCGGCGATCTTCATGGCGTTGAAGCTCATCCTTGCTGCACGGCCGCCTCGCGCTTGGCGCGCCGGTTGGTGAAAACCTGCTGCAAGACCGGCATGAACAGCGAGCCGAGCGTCAGCACGGCGAGGATCAGGCAGACGGGCGTCGCCAGGAAGATCATCGGATCGCCGCTCGAAATCGTCATGCCCTGACGGAAGGCCTGTTCCATCAGGCCTCCGAGCACGACGCCGAGGACGAGCGGCGCGACGGGGATGTCGGCCTTGCGGAAGAAGTAGCCGATAACGGCGAACCCGAGCGCCAGATACACTTCGGTGATGCTGCTGTTCACCGAGTAAACGCCCGTCAGCGCGACGACGAGAATGCCGGTGAGCAGAATACCCGAAGGCAGATAGAGGATGCGGACGAAGAGACCGATCAGTGGCAGGTTCAAAACGAGAAGGATGAGATTGCCGAGATACATCGAGTCGATCAGACCCCAGACGAGTTCGGGCTGTTCCTTCATCAGCTGCGGGCCGGGCTGAATGCCGTACATGATGAACGCGCCGAGAAGGACGGCGGTGACGCCCGAGCCCGGAATGCCGAGCGTCAGCAGCGGCACAAGATTGCCGGAGACGGAAGAATTGTTCGCGGCTTCTGGCCCGGCAACGCCTTCGATCGCGCCCTTGCCGAACATCTCCGGATGCTTGGAGAGTTTCTTCTCCGTCGCATAGGAAATGACGGTGGCGATGATGCCGCCCGCGCCCGGCAGGACGCCGACGATGAAGCCGATAATGCCGCCGCGCGTGATGGGGCCGATCGAGCGGCGCCATTCGTCCGGCGTGCACCAGAGACGTCCTGAAATGCGGATCGGCTTTGCATCGCCGGTGTACCAGGCCTGGATCTGATAGATGACCTCCGTCAGCGCGAAGAAGCCGACGACGATGGAGAGGAACGGCACGCCGTCCTGAAGGCTCGGAATGCCGAAGACAAAGCGTTCCTGGCCGCTTTGCAGGTCGATGCCGATGGTTGCGATCATCAGGCCGAAGAAGACCGAGAACATGCCCTTGGGCAGCGAGCCTGAGGTGAACGCGCCGACCGCCGACATGGTGAAGATCATCAGCATGAAATTCTCGGCCGGACCGAATTGCAGCGCGACGCTCGAGAACGGGATGGCGAGAAGCGTCAGCGCGATCACGCTGATCGTGCCGGCGACGAAGGAGCCGACGGCAGCAACGGCAAGCGCCGCACCGGCGCGTCCGTTGCGCGCCATCGGATAGCCGTCGAACACGGTGATGACGGAGGTGCCGTCGCCGGGTGTGTTGATGAGCACGGAAGCTGCCGTGCCGCCATAGGATGAGCCGTAATAGATGCCGCACAGCATGATCAGCGCGGAGACCGGATCGAGACCGAACGTCAGCGGCAGGAGAAGGGCGATGCCGGCCGTCGCGCCGATGCCGGGCAGAATGCCGATGATCGTGCCGAGCAGCGTGCCGACAAACACGAACATCAGATTATGCGGCTGAAGCGCGACTTCAAATCCGCCGAGAACGTAAGGAAGGGAATCCATTGATGATGATCCTCAGCCGAGAAAGCCGAACAGGCCTGACGGCAGCGCCACGCCGAGCCCCTTTTTGAGGCCGTAATAGAGAACCGCCGATGTTCCGGCGGCGATGGCGATGTTCATCGGGTGCTTGCCGCGGTTGAAGGCGCTCAGAAGGCCGAACATCAAAAGGAAGGTCGCTGCGAGATAGCCGACGCTTTCCATCGCGACCGCATAGAAAAGTGCGGCCGCACCCGCGCCGAAAACGCCGCGGCGCTGGCGGCGGCTGAGGTCTGGATCTGCGGGCGCTTGAGGTTCGGAAACGGGCGCCAGCGCGCCGCGCGCTTCGAGCCAGAGGAGAAGGGCGATGATGACCATGCCGCCGCCGAGCAGCAGCGGATACATCCGCGGACCCACCGGGTCCTCCCCGAGGCGGACGGGAATCATAGAGCTGAGAATGAGATAGACGGCTGCGAGGACCGCGCAGACGACGGCGAGCGTTTTGCCCATGAAATGGGCCTCCCATGAATTTTCTATTCTTGGGGTCAGCCTAGCCCCCTTAGCCGCTATGTCAAATATATAAATATATAAACTATTGCACCTTTGGTTGGGACCGCGTTACAAAGTTCGGGTCGCTCACGGAGGTGTTGTCTTGAAGTTCGTTTCGTATCGTTCGGCCGGTGGTGTTGATTTCGGTGCAGTTGTCGGAAGCGAGGTCGCGGTCCTCGGCGGCGCATCGGGCGGACGGTGGAAGAGCTTGCGCGGCATGCTCGAAGACGGCGGTATCGAAGCCGGAGCGAAAGCCGTCACGGGCGCAAAGCGCATTCCGCTCGACGGGCTGCACTACGCGCCGCTTCTGCCCGACACGGATATGATTTATTGCGTCGGCCTCAATTACGCGAAGCACATCGCGGAAATGGGCCGCGAGATGCCGCAATATGCGGCGCTGTTTCCGCGCACGCCGCGCAGCCAGATCGGCCACAACGAACCGATGATCCTGCCGCGCGTGTCCGACAAGCTCGATTATGAGGGTGAGCTTGCTTTCGTGATCGGCAAAGGCGGACGCTACATTTCCGAAGACAAGGCGCTCGATCATGTCGCGGGCTATTCCTGCTACAATGACGGCAGCCTGCGCGATTTCCAGCGCCATACGCACCAGTTTCTGCCGGGCAAGAATTTCTGGGGCACGGGCGCGTTCGGCCCCTGGCTCGTGACGCCCGATGAATTCGGCGATGTCGCCTCACATTCCGTCACGACGCGCCTTAACGGCCAGGTGATGCAGAATGCCGGGTTCGACGACTTCCTGTTCACCGTCCCCTATCTCATCTCCTACATTTCGAGCTTCACCGAGCTTCTGCCGGGCGATGTCGTCATTACCGGAACGCCGGGCGGCGTCGGCACGGCGCGCAAGCCGCCCGTCTATATGAAGGTGGGCGATGTGGTCGAAATCGAAATCGACGGCATCGGTGTGCTGCGCAACACCATCGTCTCCGAAGCCGACGTCAAAGTCCCGGGCGAAGCATGACGCAGATCCTGACCTTTGCCTGCGGCCGCAACGACCGCACCGACGCCATCTTCACCGGCGAGGCAAAGCCGGAAGGCGCGACATTGTCGGCGCTCAATCTGCCGCCGCCGGAAATCTTCCCGCGCGCATTAAAGCGCGCGGAGTTCGACGTCACCGAGCTGTCCGCAAGTTCCTATGTCGTGCAGCTCTCGCGCGGCGTTTCGGAATATGTCGCGCTGCCGGTCTTCCTGTCGCGGCACTTCCGCTTCGATGCGGTCTATGTGCGCTCCGACCGCGGCATCGAGAAGCCTTCCGATCTGAAGGGCAAGATCATCGGCACGCCGGAATTCCAGATGACGGCCGGTCTGTGGATCCGCGGCATCATGCAGGAGAAATTCGGGCTCGATCACCGCGATGTCGAATATGTCACCGGCGGCCTCAATGTCGCCGGCCGCAAAGAGCGCATCAAGATCGAGCCGGGTCCCGGCCAGAAAATCCGTCCGGCGGGCGATAGCGTCACGCTGAATGAGCTTCTGGTCAAAGGCGAGATCGACGCTGTCATCGCACCGGAGCCGCCGCTCGGCTTCCGGGACGGTTCAGCGCCGATCCGCCGCCTCTTTCCCGATACGAAAGCCGCCGAGCAGGATTATTTCAAAGCGAGCGGCATTTTCCCGATCATGCATCTCGTCGCCGTGCGCCGCGCTTTGGTCGAGGCTTCGCCGGACCTGCCGAAGCGGCTCTACGATGCTTTCGTTCAGTCGCGCGATCTCGGCTACCGCAAGCTCGATCAAATGGCCAATGCGGCGACGCATCCCTTGATGCTGCCCTGGCTTGGCGTCGAGCTTACTGAGACGAAATCGGCGCTCGGCAAGGACTTTTGGCCTTACGGCGTCGAAGCCAATCACCCGACGCTCGAAGCGCTCTGCCGCTATTCGCACGATCAATCGCTCGCGGCGCGCCATGTCGCGGTCAATGAGCTCTTTGCCGAAACCCTGCTGGATACGTGAACAGGACAAACGACATGAAATACTTCCACCGTTTCGACCAGATGGAGCAGTTCGCTTTCGGTCCGAAAGTGACGTCGTCTTTCGGCGCCAAGGTGCCGGGCCAGCGCATGATCCTCGGCCTTGCCAAAAAGGCGCCGGGCACGGGCTCGAAGATGCACAAGCACAATGCCGAGCAGTTCAACTACATGCTCCAGGGCACGGCGACCGCCATCGTCGGCGATGAGGAAATGATCATCAAAGCCGGCGATGTCGTCTACATGCCGCCCGATGTGCCGCACAGCATCACGGCGATCGGCGATGAGGAAGTCATCTTCCTGACGGTCAAGGACACCTTCGAGGAGTTCAGGGTCGATCTGGTCGGGGAATAACCAAAAAGAACAAGAGTGTACAAAACGACATAATCGGAGGAAACAATGTACTTACGAAAAATCTGCGCAGCTGCGCTTGCGATAAGTCTCATGGCAAGCCCGGCTCTCGCCTGGGAACCGGAAGGCGATGTCGAAATTCTTGTCACCGTCGGCCCGGGCACCTCGCCCGACCAGCTCGCCCGTCAGCTCCAGGCGATCTGGCGCACGCAGGGCACGGTAAAGAACAATGTCGTCGTAACCAACAAGCCGGGCGGCGGCGGCGCTGTCGGCCTCGGCTATCTGAACAATGAGCATGCCGGCAGCGGCGCAAATCTCGTGATTGCCGGCGCGAGCATGGTGTCGAACAAGCTTGCGGGCCGCTCGAAGATCGGCTGCGCCGAGGTCACGCCGATCGGGCACATCTTCGCCGAATATATCGGCATTGCCGTCCATCCGGATTCGCCGATCAAGGACGCCAAGGATCTGATCGAACGCCTGAAGGCCGATCCGCAGTCGCTGTCGATCGGCATCGCGACGAGCCGCGGCAACTCAAATCATCAGGCGATTGCGCTGGCGGCGAAGAAAGCCGGAATCGACATCACCAAGCTGAAGACCGTGGTGTTCCAGGCCGGCAGCGAAGCGCGCACCGCCGTCATGGGCAAGCATGTTGACGTCGTTCCGGCCTCTGTCGGCAGCCTCGTCAAACAGGTTGAAGCCGGCCAGCTGCGCCTTCTCGCCGTGACCTCGCCCGAGCGCATGCCGGGCGCGGTCGCCAATGTGCCGACCTGGAAGGAGCTCGGCTTCGATGCCGTCGTCTCCAACTGGCGCGGCCTGATGGGCCCGAAAGATATGCCGGCGGAAGCCGTCGCCTATTGGGAGGACGTGCTCGACAAGACCATGCAGGACGCGGATTTCAAGAAATCGGCGGAAGCCGGTTTCCAGACCGCCAAACTGATGAAGCACGAAGAATTCGCCGCCTATTGCAAGACGGAAGAGCAGAATCTCTCGCTCATCCTGAACGATATGGGCATAGGCGAATAAACAAGAATGCGCCGTCCCGTCCGCGGGGCGGCGCTTTGATCGAGAACAGGACAAGTGATGGAACTCGCGGAACAGGTCGCTTTTGTCTCGGGCGCGACGCGCAATATCGGGCGCGCAATCGCCGAAGATCTCGCTTCTGCGGGAGCGGCGGTGGCTGTCTGCGGCCGCAGCGACGCCAATGCGGCCGATGAGATCGTGGCCGGCATCCGCAGCCGCGGCGGACGCGCGATCCCGCTTCTCGGCGATGTGCGCGACCGGGCGGAGGTTCAAGCCATGGTGAGCGCCGCCCGCACGCAGCTCGGCCCGATTTCCATTCTCGTCAATTGCGCCGCCGTGCGCGAGGAAACGCCGTTCGGCGAGATCAAACTCGCGGACTGGCAACGCATTCTCGGCATCGTTCTCGATGGCGCCTTCAATCTCGCGCAGGAGGTTCTGCCCGACATGCGCGGTAAGGGTGGCACCATCGTCAATATCGGTGGCGAGACCGGCCATACGGGCGCGCGCGAGCGTGCGCATGTGGTGACGGCGAAAGCCGGGCTTGCCGGATTTACAAAGGCTCTTGCGCTCGATCTCGCGCCGGACCGGATCACGGTCAATTGCGTCGTGCCCGGCACGATCGAAACCGATGGCTCGAGCATGAAGCGCCATGCCGCAACCGAGTTCAAACAGAAGCGCATGCCGCCCATCGGACGCCGCGGCGAGCCTTGGGAAATCGCCGCCATGGTGCGCATGCTGTGCGGACCCGGCGCCCGCTACATCACAGGTCAGGCCATCCACGTAAACGGCGGCTATTCATGTCATTGAACATCGTTCTTCCCGGAGCAACGCGCCAGCTCGCAGATTTCGTCGTCGCGACGAGCTATCGCGATCTGCCGCCGGCGGCGCTCGATGCCGGAAGGCGTTCGCTCATCAATTTTCTCGGCGTCAGCATTGGCGGCGCCCATCACGAAGAAGTCGACAGTTCGCTGAAAGCGCTGCAGCGCCTCGGCGTCGCCGGCACCGTGCCGATCCTCGGCCGCAAAGAGCGCGTCGATGCGGTCAACGCCGCCTTCATCAACGGCACGAGCTCGGCCGTGCTGGATTTCGATTCCACGCAGATGAAGCGCACCAATATCCATCCATCGGGTCCGGTGCTGCCGGCGATCCTTGCCTTTGCGCATGGACGCAATGTCGGCGGCGAGGATTTCATCGCCGCCTATATTCTCGGCGTCGAAGTCGCCTGCCGGATCGCCAATGGTGTTTTCGGAGAAAACAACCCGGGCTGGCATGTGACGGGCGTGACCGGCGGTATCGGTGCGGCGGCCGCCGTCGCCAAACTTCTCGGCCTCGATGCGGAGAAAACGGTTGCCGCCATGTCGATCGCCGCGAACCAGGCGAGCGGGTTGCGCGAAATGTATGGAACGGCGTGCAAGGCGCTGACGCCGGGACGCGCGGCGCGCGACGGACTGCTCTCGGCGATGCTGGCAGCGGAGGGCGTTTCCGCACCCGATAAACCGATCGAGGGCCGCAAAGGCCTGTCGATGGTTTTTACCGGCCATGAAGCACCGCATTCGATGACCAAAGAACTCGGCGGCGCCTACGAGATCGAGCTCAATATTTTCAAGCCCTATCCCTGCGCCATCGTCACTCATGCGGTGATCGACGGCGTGTCGCGCCTGTGCGCCGGGAGCGGCATCTCGCCGGAGGACATCGCGAATATCGAACTCGAAGTCGCGCCGGTCGCGGCGGAACTTGCCGGGCATGGCGAGCCGAAAACAGAACTGCAAAGCAAATTCAGCCTGACGCATGCCGCGGCGGTTGCCGCGACGCATCGTTCGGCGCGGGTCGAGGATTTTTCGGAAGAGGCCGTGCACGATGCGGGTTTTGCGGCGCTGCGCAAATCGGTTGCGGTGCAGACGCGCAAGGGGCTTCGCAAAAACGAAGCCTTCGTTCTCATCCGCACATCCGATGCGAAGACGCACAGCGTTCATGTCGAGCATGCGCTCGGCTCGCTCGAACATCCGATGTCGGACGAGGATATTGCCGAGAAGTTCCGTGCGCTTGTCGAACCTGTTCTCGGAGCGCAACGCGCCCGCGATCTTCTTGACCGTGCGGCAATGCTGAGCAAAAGCACCGATGCCGGAAGCCTTGCCGATTATCCGGTCTGATCCGGCCCGGGCTTTTCGGGCCTATCGGCGTGCAGAAGCCGGTAGATATAGGGCAGGGTCAGAACGGTAAAGACGTTGCGGAAGATCTGGCAGGCGATCACGAATGCGACTTCGATTCCCAAAGCGTAGGCAATCAAGGTCATTTCGACCATGCCGCCGGGCGCAAGCGACAGAAGCAGCGAATTGAAGGGAATGCCGACAAGGTTCGACGCCGTATAGGCCGTCAGAAAAGCCGCGCCGACAATGAGAATTGCCCAGGCGACGCTGCTGACCGCGATCATTCGGGCCTCGCGCCAGTGAATGCCGGCAAAGCGCGCGCCGGCGATGCAGCCGATAACGACCTGCACGCCGCTGACAAGCCAGGATGGCGGCGCGGCGTCGGTGATCTGCGCAAGATGTGCCGCGGCGCTGAACAGCATGCTGATCAGCATCGGGCCCGCCGGGATGGGTAGCCGCGTTCCGATGAAATACCCGGCAAGACCGCATGCGACCAGAACCGCGAGATCCTCGATATGACCGATCGGATGTTCCGGCAGAAGCAGCGGCACATCGACATGCGCCGAGGTGCGGACGACGAGCGGAATTATTGAGACGACGGCGAGAATGCGCGTCGCGTGCACAAGAACGAGGGTTCGCAGATCGCCGCCGAGTGAATCGCCGAGAAGCGACATTTCGTTGAGACCTGCCGGCGTCGAGGCGAAGAACGAGGTCGTTGGATCGAAGCGACAGACAAAGCGGAAAAAGACATAGCCCGCAGAAGTGGTGATGAACGCAAAGATCCCGACGACAATGAAGGCCGGCCACCAATCGGCGGCGCTGGCGAAGAGAGCTGGTGAAAAGGTCGATCCGGCCAAAACGCCGATCACCGGCCGGGCGAAGGTCCGGGCCGCGCGGGGCATCCTATAGGGAAATCCGGAGGCGAGCGTCACGACCGCCGTCGCGAACATCGAACCCAGCATCCAGGGTAAAGGCGCGTGAATACTCGCGAAAAGCGCGGCACCGGCGAGCCCGACGGCAGCGGCGGCAAGAACGTGGATCAGCTTTTGGGAGAAGGTCATCGAGGTCTTGTATCTAAATATATAAACATTTGTCGATTGCCAAAGCGAGTGCTATCGTCCGCCTTTCAGTCATGGGAGGGCCAGGTGCCGTTTTACACCTTAGACACGATGAAGCCAGGCAAGCAGAAGGGAAATCCTGATGTGAGCGTTCGCTCGGCCATCGGCGAATTCATGAAGGTCGGAATCGTGACCAAGCCGGAAGGTGACGGCCCGGCGCTGCATGAGCATCCCAACGAAGAACAGTGGACCTACATTCTCGCGGGAGAATTGCACTTCATTCTCGGGGATGAAGACAAGATCGTCGGTCCGGGTACGCTTGTACATATCCCGCGCAATGTTCCGCATCGCAGCCGTCCGGTAAACGGTCCGGCGACGTTCCTGACTGTGAAGAGCCCGGCCGGAAGCGGGGCGATGGACCAGGATTACAACAAGGCAAAAGGGGCCGATGAGGCCGAAGCGCTTTATCCGGGAAAGCGCAAGTGAAGTGCTGATCAAAATATAAAACTTGGGAGGGAATAAAATGAAACGCTTGCTTTGCGGTGCCGCCGTTCTGGCTGCCGCGTCACTCGCCTCGCTGTCGGGCGCCTTCGCACAGGGCGTCGACTTCAATGGCAAAACCATCGAACTGATCGCGCCTTATACGGAAGGCGGCGGCGCCGACGTCTATGCGCGCATGTTCATTCCGTATCTGCAGAAATATCTGCCGGGCAATCCGACCGTCATCATCCGCAATCTGCCGGGTGGCGCTTCGATCCTCGGCAACAACAAGTTCCAGGCAACGGCCAAGCCCGACGGTGAAATGCTCGTCGTGACGTCGAGCTCGACGCTCGTCGCGCAGCTTCTCGGCGGCAAGAAGCGTCAGTTCGACGTGCTGAAATGGCGTCAGATCAACGTTTCGCCGATGGGCACCGTGATCTACGCACATTCGCGCACGGGCGTTGACGGCAAGGACATGCTGAAAGATCTCGAAAAGCTTCGTGGCCAGAAAATCCGTTACGGCGCCAAACAGCCGGACGCGGGCGAGCTGCGCAACATCTTCGCCTTCGATCTGCTCGGCCTCAATCATGAGACGATTTTCGGTCTGGCCCGCGGCGAAGTCCGTCAGGCCATGCTGCGCGGTGAACTTGAGATCAATCACGACACGGCCGAGAGCTTCAACTCGAGCGCCCAGTCCTTCATCAAGAGCGGCGAGTTCGTTCCGCTGTGGACGCTCGGCATTCCGAAGGGCGAAGACATCGTTCGCGATCCGGTGTTCAAGCAGTATCCGACGATCAACGAGGTCTATAAGGCGGCGAACGGCAAGGAGCCGTCCGGCACCGAATACGAAGCCTTCAAGGCCTTCGTGAACCTCGGTGTTGCCGCGTCCAAGGGTTTCGCGCTGCCGGAAGGCACGCCGGACAATATCCGCCAGGCCTATATCGACGCGATCAAGAAGACGCTCGAAGATCCCGATTTCCGCAAGCTTGCGAGCGATGAAGTCGGCGACTACCCGCAGCTCTTCGGCGATGATGCGGACTTCGCGATCAAGAAGGCTGTCGGCCTGACCCCCGAAGTGGCCGATTGGCTCAAAGAGTATCTGAAAAAGAAGTACGACCTCTCCATCTGACGCACTTTAGAGAGCCGGCCGGCAGGACGCCGCGCCGGCTTTCTTTTTCTCTTTTCTTCGGGGAATGCATGTGAGCGACGTTATCGTCGAAACCCTGGTGCGCCTGCTGAGCGGGTGGCACCTCGTCTATCTTCTGATCGGTGTCTATGTCGGCCTTGTTATGGGCGTTCTACCGGCTCTCGGCGGCAGCGCCGGCATGGCGGTTCTTCTGCCCTTCGTCTTCGGGCTCGATGCCGATCTTGCTCTGCCCATGATGATCGGAATGATGGCGGTGACCCCGACCGCCGATACGTTCCCCTCCGTCCTGATGGGCATTCCCGGCAGCAATTCGTCGCAATCGACGGTGCTCGACGGTTTCCCGATGTCCAAACGCGGCGAGGGCGCGCGCGCTTTGTCGGCGGCCTTCATGTCGTCTCTCATCGGCGGCGTCATCGGCGCGGCGTTTCTGACGATCGCGATCTTCTTCGCGCTGCCCTTCCTTCTGATGATCGGTTTCGGCGAACAGCTGATGCTGATCTTCCTCGCGCTCACCATGGTCGGCACGCTCACCGGCAAAAGCCCGCTGAAGGGCCTTGCCACCTGCGCGCTCGGCCTTCTTGTCGGCACGATCGGCACGGCGCCTGCGACCGGCTCGCAGCGCCTGACCTTCGATATTTCCTATATGATCGACGGCGTTCCCTTGGTCATTGTCGGTCTTTCGCTGTTTGCGTTGCCCGAGATTGTCGATCTCGTGCGCCGCCAGTCGAAGATTTCCGAAACCGGCCAAAGCTTGGGTTCGGGCTGGATTCAGGGCGTCAAGGACACATTCATCCATTGGAGCGTCGTTGTCCGCTGCTCGCTCCTCGGCGTTGTCATCGGCGCGCTGCCCGGCATCGGCGGCTCGGTCATCAACTGGGTGTCCTACAGCCATGTCGTCCAGACATCGAAGGACAAGTCGCAATTCGGCAAAGGCGATGTCCGCGGCGTGATCGGTCCGGAATCGGCCAACAACGCCCAGGACGGCGGCGCGCTTATTCCGACGCTGCTGTTCGGCATTCCGGGCTCCGGCTCGATGGCGCTGCTGCTTGCCGGCTTCATCCTCGTCGGCATCGAACCCGGCGTGGAGATGATCACCACCAATCTCGATCTGACCTACACGATCATCTGGTCGCTGGCGCTCGGCTCGATTTTCGGCGCCGGCACCTGCGTTTTCCTCGCAAAGCCCATTGCCAAGCTGACGACCGTCCCCGCGACCATCATCGCGCCGTTCATGTTCAGCCTGATCTTCCTATCGGCATTCCAGGCGACGCGCGATTGGGGCGATCTTACGATCCTCATCCTCATCGCCATTCTCGGCATCTATATGAAGCGCTTCGGATGGTCGCGTCCGGCCTTCATGATCGGCTTCGTTCTGTCCGGACAGCTTGAAAACGGCCTTTATCGCGTCACGCAGGTTTACGGATTCTCGTTCCTGCATCGGCCGGTGGTGATCGGGCTTCTGGTCATTCTGGCGCTGGCGATCTTTGCTGCTGTCCGTTTCAAGGACCGCGGCGATCCGGTGGAGGTGCTGCCGGCGCATGCGGCCGACAACAAGACGCCGCAGATCATCTTTATCGGTGTCTTGATTGCGGCCGTCGCCTTTGCGCTTGTCGATTCCATCGGGTGGAACTTTGCGACGGCTCTGATGCCGCGTTCGGTCTCGGTCGTTGCGCTCGTGATGCTGCTGCCGCTTCTCGTCGCGATGCTGCGGACGCGGAAGAACGCGCCGTTCTTCTACGATTCCGAGCGGGAAGAATTTTCGGACGAGGTCGAATACCGTACCAACGAACACTATATCGGCGTACTGATCGCTGTGCTCGTAGGCTGCTGGGTCTTCGGCTTCGTCGCCGCCAATACGGCCTTCGTTTATTACTTCCTGTGGGCCAAGGCGCGCGTGAAGCAGTGGCAGGCCGCGCTCGGCGCGGCGTGCCTTGCCGGCTCGCTCGTCTTCATCTCCTACGCGCTCGGCCTCAAATTCCCCGAGAGCCTCCTCTCTTCGTATGTCGATCTGCCCGGCTGGTTGCAGTAGGAGGAGGCGTAGAAGGCTTAAACGGCTGGGGAAAATGGGTCACTCGGCCACAGCAGAAGGACGTATAACCGCGTGGCTCATCCGGAAGTTGGCTATATAAAAAGCGTGTTCTGAAGGGCGATTGGGCGAATGAGAAAGTCACGGGCGGAACTGGCGGATCCCAAGCCAGCCGATTCTGGTGAAGCTGCGTCCGGCCTCGACCGGCAGGCCGATGGCGTGCCGCTCTATCAGCGTGTCCGCGAACTCTTGCGCAAAGACCTGGCGCGCGGCGTCTGGAAGCCCGGAAATATGCTGCCGACCGAGCTTGAGCTCAGCGAACGCTTCGGCGTGAGCCCCGGGACGATCAAACTGGCGATCATGGAACTCGTGCGAGAGGGCCTGATCAACAGGCGGCCCGGAAAGGGCACCTTCGTCACGCGCATCGATACGCCGCGCGGCTTTGCCCGCTTCTTCGGCTTCGAAACGCCAGGCGGCGCCGTGCTCAATCCGAGCGTCAAGGTCGTCGAACTGGAGATCACGACGGAGGCGCCGGCAGCGGCGAAAAAGGCTCTTGGTCTAGGCGCGCGCGGCAAAGTGCTGTTTGTCCGCCGCCTGCTGTCGCATGACGGCACGCCCGTCTGTATCTATGATTCCTACCTGCCCTACAAACTGATGGCGGGCCTTGAGAACGAAAAACTCGACGTCGACCGCATCTATTATGCGATCGAAAAGAAGTTCGACATCCATGTCGTTGCTGTCGAGGAAATGCTGAAGGCCAGCCTTGTCGGCGGCAAGGAAGCCAAGCTCCTCGGCGTTCAGGCCGGCTCGCCGGTCATCCATATCGAGCGCGTCGCCTTCTCGCACAACAACACGGTCGTCGAATGGCGCGAGACGATCGGCCGAAGCGACCAGTTCATCTACAAGCTGCGCAGCCACTAGCCGGGCGTCCGGCCCCTCACTCTCTGAAATCCGAAGCTGAATAAGCCCCCGAGGGTCCGACTTCGCACGCGTTGCTGCAAAGCCCTGCGCCCGCAGCCTGCGCGTGCTTGCCAAGCCGCATAAATGAATTATGAATTCATAATTCAGTTATAGCCGCGGGTGCGCGGGATTGAAAATCGGGGAATTGCCATGACCGAGTTGAAAGTGAACCGCGTTGCGGTCCGCAAGCTTCTGGACGCTGTCAAAGCGGATGGGCGCATTTCGCTCACCGCACCGGAAGGCAAACTCGTCTGCGATGCCTATGGAATCCCGGTGCCGGGTGAGGGCCTCGCAAAGTCTGCAGAGGAGGCAGCTCAACTTGCGCAGGGCATGTCCTATCCGGTGGTGATGAAAATCGTCTCGCCCGACATCCTGCACAAGACGGAAGCGGGCGGCGTCATCGTCGGCGTCAAATCCGACGAGGAAGCGATGTTTGCCTATGAGGCGATCCTCGCCAACGCCAAGACATATAAAAGCGACGCGAAGATCGAGGGGATCCAGGTTCAGCAGATGCTGAAGGGCGGCACCGAGGTCATTGTCGGATCGATCACCGATCAGTCCTTCGGCAAGCTCGTCGCGTTCGGCCTTGGCGGCGTCCTCGTCGAAGTCCTGAAGGACATAACATTCCGCCTCGCGCCGATCTCAAAGGAAGAGGCACTGACGCAGATCGGATCCATCCGGGCGCATGAACTGCTCGATGGCGTGCGCGGTTCGGAAGCCGTCGACCGCAAAGCGCTAGCCGATATCGTTGTGCGCGTCTCGCAGCTCGTGACGGACTTCCCCGAAATCGTCGAACTTGATCTCAACCCGGTCTTTGCAACAGCGAAAAGCGCGATTGCTGCGGACGTGCGCATCGTCGTCGATTTCGACTACCGGCCGCGCGAACCGGCGCACAGCCATGACGACATCGTCAAAGGCATGACGCGCATTCTCAAGCCGAAATCGATCGCCGTCATCGGCGCCTCGAACGAGGCCGGCAAGATCGGCAATTCGGTGATGAAGAACATCGTCAATGGCGGTTTCGCCGGAAAGATCTATCCGGTTCATCCCAAGGCCGATGAAATTCTCGACATCAAGGCTTTCCGGTCGGTGAAGGATATTCCCGGTGAGGTCGATGTCGCGGTGTTCGCCATTCCTGCAAAGCTGGTCGCGGCCGCGCTGGCGGAAGTCGGTGAGAAGAAAATTCCCGGCGCTGTTCTTATCCCCTCGGGCTTTGCGGAAGCGGGCGAACCGGAACTTCAGGCCGAGATCGTCGAAGTCGGCAAGAAACACAATATCCGTCTCATGGGGCCGAACATTTACGGTTTCTACTACACACCGGAAAATCTTTCGGCGACGTTCTGCACGCCCTATGACGTCAAAGGCTCGGCGGCTTTGTCGTCGCAGTCGGGCGGCATCGGCATGGCGATCATCGGCTTTTCGCGCTCGGCGAAAATGGGCGTGTCGGCGATTGTCGGCCTCGGCAACAAATCCGATATCGACGAGGACGATCTCCTTGCCTTCTTCGAACAGGACGAACACACCAAGATCGTCGCGATGCATCTTGAGGATCTGAAAGATGGGCGCGCCTTCTCGGAAGCGGCGAGCCGCGTCTCGAAGAAAAAGCCCATCGTCGTTCTGAAAGCCGGCCGCACATCGGCGGGTGCGGCTGCCGCGGCATCGCATACCGGGGCGCTCGCCGGCAATGACAAGATCTATGAAGACGTGTTCATCCAGTCGGGTGTGATCCGCGCCCGTTCGCTACGCCAGCTTCTGGAGTTTGCGCGCGGCATTCCGCTGTTGCCGACGCCGAAGGGCGAGAACGTTCTCATCATCACCGGCGCCGGCGGCTCGGGCGTTCTTCTGTCGGATGCGGTCGTCGATAACGGCATGACGCTGATGAAAATGCCGCAAGACCTCGACGAGGCGTTCAAGGCCTATATCCCGCCCTTCGGCGCCTCGGGCAATCCGGTCGATATCACCGGCGGTGAGCCCCCGGCGACCTATCAGAAAACAGTGCGGCTTGGTCTCGAGGACAATCGCATCCACGCGCTGATCCTCGGCTATTGGCATACGATCGTCACACCGCCGATGGTGTTTGCGAAGCTTCTTGTCGAAGTGCGCGACGAGATGAAAGCCAAGGGCTTTGAGAAGCCCATCGTCGCCTCGCTTGCGGGCGATGTCGAAGTGGAAGAGGCGGCCGAATATCTCTACCAACGCGGCATTCCTGCATACGCCTACTCGACCGAGCTTCCCGTGGAAGTGCTGGGCGCGAAGTACAAATGGGCGCGCGGTGCCGGTTTGATCTGAACGTTTTTCGAACGCACAGAAAATGCCGTGTGACGCTGTGCAATTGTCATGCAAATCGCGCCGACGCGCAGACTCTCCAAGAAAATCAACGGAGAGGCGAGCATGCGCCGAAA
The DNA here is from genome assembly GCF_014191545.1 of Terrihabitans soli. Lineage (GTDB taxonomy): Bacteria > Pseudomonadota > Alphaproteobacteria > Rhizobiales > Methylopilaceae > Flaviflagellibacter > Flaviflagellibacter soli. The sequence continues at coordinate 330,777 of NZ_AP023361.1, forward strand.
ATTGTGACGAACCCGGAACCGGTTCCATTGTAACTACGCGATAAATTTCGCAATCCGGCATTCCGCAAGTCACATATTTGTAGCCGAGCTCGCCTACCGTCCGGCCCGTTAACTCTTCATTCACCCGCCGTCGCGGGCGACAGCGTTCGATTATGCGCGTGTTTCCGCGTGCCGCTCCCGGCGGCGCGAGCGGGAACGATTTGCCCGAATGCTGCCGCTCAAATGAGGCCGACACTCGAGGGAATAGCCGATGAGCACGACACCGCACATTCTCGCCAACGGTAATCTTACACAGGACTGGAGCAATACCGGGCTGATTACCGCCAATGACGATTGGTCGGGCATTGGCGGTATTGTCGGCTATCTCGGCGATATCGATGCGGGTTCACCGACGGGCGTCGATCCGACGACTTTGATCGGCGAAGGGCTTGGTGCGGTCGACGTGATCGCCAATCAAACCACGCCGAACACGGCGACCGCGGGCGGCGTTGCCGAATTCCAGATCGCCGATCCGACGATCGCGCTGAACGGTTCGGGCACCGCCGACGCGCCGAGCCTTGTTCTGTATCTCGACGCGTCGAGCCGTGAAGAGGTTCGCATCGAATTCGATGCGCGCGATATCGACGGCAGCGCAGACAATGCGATTCAGCCGATTGCGGTTCAGTACCGTCTCGGCAGCGCCGGTGCCTGGACGAATGCTCCGGGTGGGTTTGACGGTGACGTCACCACCCAATCCACGGCGACGGAAACAACGCATTTCAACGTGCTTCTCCCGGCTGAAGTGAACGGCCGCGCCGACCTGCAGGTGCGCATTCTGACGACGAATGCCGCCGGCAATGACGAATGGGTCGGCATCGACAACATCAATGTCTCAAGCGAGCCCGCAGACACGGCGGTGACGACGGTATCGATCGGAGATGTCTCGATTTCCGAAGGCGATGCCGGAACGCAGGTGATGACCTTCACGGTCACCCGCAGCGACAACACTTCGAGCTTCGATGTCGACTACGACACAGCCGACGGCTCGGCGAATTCCGGGTCCGATTATGTCGCCGCACAGGGCGTCGTCAGCTTCACGGCGGGCGGATCGCTGACTCAGCAGATATCGATCACGATCAATGGCGATACGGACTCCGAACCGAACGAGGCCTTCACCGTCGAACTATCGAACGCCACCAATGGCGCTCAGATCGCCGACGCGTCTGCCACCGGCACGGTCACAAATGACGATGTCACGATCACCAAAATCTCGGCGATCCAGGGTACCGGCGTAACGAACACGATGAACAACCAGATCGTGACCGTCGAGGCCATCGTCGTCGGTGACTTCCAGACCGGCGATGCCGACAATGCTCGCAATCTCAACGGCTTTTATCTGCAGGAAGAGATCACCGATAGCGACGGCAATGTCTCGACCTCGGAAGGCATTTTCGTCTTCGGCGGCATGACGGGCCTCAATGTCGGCGACAGAGTGCGCGTGACGGGCAGCCTCACCGAGAATTTCGGCATGACGCAGCTCAACGCCAACACGATCTCGGTCGTGCAGGCGGGCGCGGTTGCCGATATCAGCACGATGGCGGCGGTGATCGATCTTCCGACCGCGGGCGTGACGCTGAACCAGAACGGCCAGTATCAGCCCGATCTCGAAGCCTATGAAGGCATGCTGGTCACGATCCCCGAAACGCTGACGGTTTCGGAACAGTTCAATCTCGATCGCTTCAACGACATCAAGCTCGTCGCCGGCGATCGTCCCGCCCAGTTCACGCATGACAATGATCCGGATGTTGCGGGCTACCAGCAGCATCTGCAGGAGGTCGGCAGCCGCACGATCACCTACGATGACGGCCTCAACAGCCAGAACCAGCCGATCGGCAATCTCGACGGCTACGGTCCGACGTACAACACGGCCAATGCTCCGCGCATGGGCGACACCGTGACGGGTCTCACCGGCGTGCTCGATTATCAGTGGGCGGGCGCTTCCGCCGACGGTTCGACCTGGCGCGTGCGCGCTGTCGAGAACGGCGCCAACGAATTCGAAAGCGTCAATGAACGTCCGGAAACGCCGCCGGATGTCGGCGGCAATATCCAGGTCGGCAGCTTCAACGTGCTGAACTATTTCAAGACGCTGAACACGATCAATGAAGCGACCGGCGCGCCGGACAATCCCGCCGACAACACCGCTGTTGGTCTTGACCCGCGCGGCGCCAACGACATCAACGAGTTCAACCGCCAGACGGAAAAGCTCGTCAACGTGCTCTGCGCGATGGATGCCGACATTCTCGGCCTGATCGAGATCGAGAACGACTTCCTTCCGGGCTCGGCCGGCAACGCGCTGGAATATCTGGTCAACCAGATGAACGCGCAGCTCGGCAGCGCGGTCTATTCCTGGGTCAATCCCGGCCAGCAATTTGTCGGCTCGGACGCCATTTCGGTGGCGTGCATCTATAAGCCGTCGGAAGTGCGTATCGCGCTCGATACGACGATCGAAATTCTGAGCGATGCCGACCTGCCGCAGGAGCTTCTCGACCGGTCGACGGTTGACGGTGTCTTCAACGGCCTCAACACCAGCCGCAACGTGCTCACCGTCACCTTCGAGGATCTCGACACCGGCGGCGAATTCACCGCGGCGATCAACCATTTCAAATCGAAGAGCGGCGCCGGCACGGGCTCGGACGCCGATCAGCTCGACGGGCAGGGCGCCTGGCAGAACCAGCGCGAACTTGCGGCCGAGGCTTTGACCGAATGGCTCGCGACCGATCCGACGGGATCTGGCGACGACGACATCATGCTGCTCGGCGACTTCAACGCCTATTTCAAGGAAGATGCGGTCGGCATCATTGAGGATGCGGGCTACGAGAACCTGCAACTGCGCCTCGAGGATCCTTACTCATATGTCTTCGACGGCCAGATCGGCTCGCTCGACTACATCTTCGCCAATGAAGGCCTCGCCTCGCAGGTCACCGGTGTCGCCGAATGGCACATCAACGCCGATGAAGCCGACGCGCTCGACTACAACACCGATTTCGGCCGCGACCCCACCATCTTCGATGCGGACACCCTGGCCCGCGTTTCCGACCACGACCCGATCCTTGTCGGGCTTAATCTCCAAGAGGAGGATGTCCCTGTGACCTTCAAGCTCCAACTTCTCCATTTCTCGGACGCCGAAGCCGGCCTTCTCGCGCCGCAGACGGCAAAGAATCTCGCGGCTCTCGTCGACAAGTTCGAGGACGAATATGCCAACACGCTGGTGCTTTCGAGCGGCGACAACTTCCTTCCCGGCCCGTTCATCGCGGCCGGCACCGATCCGTCGGTGCGTGAAGCGATCAACGCCGCGACCGGTTCGACAATGGCAGCCGGCGTGAACCAGCCGATCGCCGCCGCCGACATCGCGATCCTGAACGCTATCGGTATCGAAGCCTCGACCATCGGCAATCACGATTTCGATCTCGGTTCGAAGGTTCTGCGCGATGCGATTACGCCCGGCTCGGTTGCCGGCTGGAACGGCGCAAACTTCGCCTATCTGTCGGCGAACCTTGATTTCTCGGCCGATGCGGACCTGAACCCGCGTTTCACCAATACGGTCGGCAATGGCGCGACGCCGACGGCCGAAGCCAGCACGCTAAAGGGCCGCGTCGCTCCGGCGGCGGTCATCACCGAAGGCGGTCAGAAGATCGGCATCATCGGCGCGACGACGCAGCTGCTTGAGAGCATCTCCTCGCCGACCGGCACCGAAGTGAAGGGCTTCCCGACCGACGGCACCGAAGTCGACGACATGACGCTTCTGGCGGCGCAGCTGCAGCCGATCATCGATGAAATGATCGCCGAGGGCATCAACAAGATCATCGTCCAGTCGCATCTGCAGCAGATCGCCAATGAGCAGCTGCTGGCGACGAAGCTCCGTGGTGTCGATATCATCATCGGCGGTGGTTCCAACACCCGCCTCGCCGATAGCGATGACGAACTCGGCAGCTTCCCAGGCCATTCGCCGGTTGCCGAAGGCACCTACCCGATCGTCACCGCGGGCGCGGACGGCAAGACGACGCTGATCGTCAACACCGACGGCGAATACACCTATCTCGGCCGCCTCACAGTCGAGTTCGACGACAATGGCGAAATCATTGTCGGCAGCCTCAACCCGGCGGAAAGCGGCGCCTATGTCGCCACCGCAGCGGAAGTCGCCGAAGCCTGGGGCGTCAGCGAAGCCGAACTCGAAGCCACGGCCTTCGCCAACGGCACGCGCGGCGACAAGGTCCGCGATGTGACCGATGCCATTCAGAACGTCATCAACGTCAAGGACGGCAATGTCCTCGGCAAATCCGATGTGTATCTGGAAGGCGAACGCGCCATCATCCGCACCGAGGAAACCAATCTCGGCAATCTGACCGCCGACGCCAATCTCTGGTACGGCAAGCAGGTTGACGGAACGGTTCTGGTTTCGCTCAAAAATGGCGGCGGTGTCCGCTCGGCGATCGGCACCGTGTCCGAGCCCGACCCGGTGACCGGCGAGATCGACAAGCTTCCGCCGGATGGCGGCGTCTCGCAGCTCGACATCGAAAACTCGCTGCGCTTCAACAACGCCCTGTCGCTCGTCACTGTTACCGCCGAACAGCTGCTCCTGGTTCTGGAGCATGCGGTTCGCGCAACGACCGCGACGGCGACGCCGGGCCAGTTCGCTCAGATCGGCGGCATCGCCTACAGCTTCGACATGGACCTGCCCCCGGGCAACCGTGTCCTGTCGGCGGCGCTGATCGACGAGAACGGCAACCCGACGATCGCTCTCGTTGAGGACGGCGAACTTGTGGCCAATCCCGCTCTGCCGATCCGCATGGTGACGCTCAGCTTCCTGCTCACGGGCGGCGACAGCTACCCGCTGCAGCAGTTCATCGCGGCCAATCCGGGCTTTGCCAATGTCGTCAACCTGACGCCGGACCTCGTTCCGGATGCGGGCCAGGAATCGAGCTTCGCCGCCGAAGGCACCGAACAGGACGCTTTCGCGGAGTATCTCAAGGAATTCTACGAAGAAACCGCTTACAATGACGCCGACACGGATCGCACCGGCGATACGCGCATCCAGAACCTCAACTTCCGCGACGATACGATCCTCGACGGCAAGACGGTTACCGGCGGCTCGAAGAACGAGACCCTCAACGGCGACGACTTCGCCAATGTCATCGACGGCCGCGGCGGCAACGACACGATCAATGGCGGCGGCGGCAAGGACCTTCTCCTTGGCGGCGACGGCCATGACAAGGTCAATGGCGGACGCGGCAATGACGCGCTCGTCGGCGGCGAGGGCGACGATACGCTGAAGGGCGATGAAGGCCGCGACCTCCTGCTCGGCGGCGCCCGCAACGACAAGCTGGAAGGTGGTTCCGGCAACGATGTTCTGATCGGCGGTAGCGGCAATGATGAAATGACGGGTGGAGAGGGCGCCGACATCTTCGTGTTCGGCAACAGCTTCAACCGCGACAGCATCACGGACTTCAACGCTGCCGAGGACCGCATCATCGTCCTCACCGACGCGCAGATCGCAACACTCACGGCCGATCTTTCCGACATCAACGCCGTGCTCGCCTCCTTCGATGCGATCACGACCGGTATCGGCGCCGGTGCGTCGTTCAAGAATATCAGCGGCGGTGTCGAGATCAATTCGAGCGTCTTCGGCAAGGTCCTGCTCGAAGATCTCTCGATCGCCGAGCTGCGCGCCGGGGGCCATATGGTCGGCAACCAGCCGGTCGGCGACTGGTACGTCTAACCGGAAACACCCGAAGCAGATCGGAAATGGAGGGGCGCCAAACGGCGCCCCTTCTTCTTTTGTGCGGTTGTTATTGCCTCTTTGCTCCAACCGGAGCGCGTGTGCGGATATAACCGATGGCGCGCGAAAGATGTACTGACGTTATTTCTACACGCGTAACGCATTCCTGCATCGCCACCAGTTGGCGAGGGCCTGCGAGCGGTCTGCGACCATTCGTTGAGTCAACGCATTATGACACCAGAGAATCTTCAAAAAAGTACGTACATGAAGTATCGATTCGGCCTCACGGCAGGAGGATAAGAATTGGAAATTGGTGCGCTGTCAGAAAACTGTAAAGCGCGCGTCATCGTCGGTGACCAGAAACGGCCGCGGGTTGGTCAACACGCGTTTCGATGTTGAAGCGCTGTTTGTTTGGGGGATTTTCCATTATGGCTCTGGGTATTGGCTCCATCGCTTTCGTCGGCTTCAACGCGGACGGTCCTGATAATCTTGCTTTCGTTGTTCTGGAAACGATTCCGGCGGGCACGGTGATTACGTTCACCGACAATGAGTGGAACGGGACAAGCTTCAACACGGGTGAGGCGACCTGGAGCTGGACAGCAACAGGCGAGATCGCTGCCGGCAGCGTCGTCACCATGGACGGCCTCGCGGCCGGCCAAACCGCGACCAGCAATCTCGGCACGATTGCTTTCAGCGACCAGACGCAGCGCGATATCGACGTTCAGAACGAGACCGTCTACGCCTATACCGGCGCGCCGGGCGCGCCCGCCTTCCTTTCCGCGATATCTAGCGACAATTTCGGCACCGCCAATGGCGCGCTGACCAATACGGGTCTCGTCCAGGGGCAGACGGCACTTTCGCTGACGAGCCTCGATGCCGATGCCGACATCGCGGTTTATGGCGGTGTGCGCGGCGCTGCGAGCTTTCCCGCGCTGCTCCCGCTGATCAACAATCCCGCGAACTGGGTTTCGCAGGACGGCAATGGCGATCAGTACAATGACGGCATCCGGCCGGACGTGCCGTTCGTTACCGCGCCTTTTGCTGGCGATCCGAACTTCCAGACCATCGTCTTTGCCGGCGGTACGGCGACGCTTTCGCAGGCCGAGGGCAATAACGGGCAGACCGTCATCGTGTTCACGGTGGAGCGTCTCGGAGGCACGACCGGGGCCGTCCAGTTCTCCGGGACGATCGGCGGTACGACCAACGGTGCAGATTTCGGCGGCACCAAGCCGCTGACTTTCAGTGGCACCATCGCGGACGGCGCGACAACGGCAACAGTGACGATCAACGTCTCCGGCGACACGCTGCTCGAAGCCGACGAAACCGTCGTGCTGACGCTGACCGGTGCCCAAAATGCCGGCGCCAGCGCGGTCCTCGGTGTGAACGTGGTCAAGACGGCGATCGTCACCAATGACGATCCCTATGTGGTCGTCGACGGTCAGGTCTTCGTGGGCGGGCTTACCGTTCCGGCCGGCAAGGCGCTGACGGTTGAGGATGGGGGCACTGTTCAGGGCGATGTGCTTCTGTTGAACCCCGGTGTTCTGCCTTCGGTTACCAATTCCGGAACGATCAGCGGTGCGACCGGTATCCTCGTCGGCAATAACCGCGCCCTCGACTTCACCGGCGGCATCACCATCGTCAACAAGGCCGGCGGCCTGATCGAGGGTACGGCTCGCGCGATCAGGGCCACCGCGGATTTCCACGGTTCGACGTTCAAGCTGATCAACGAGGGCACGATCAAGTCGGCGAGCGACGAGACCGTCCGGCTCGATGACGCCGTCAACGCCGTTTACGTCATCGAAAACCGCGCCGGCGGCCTGATCCTGGGTGGTAACCCGCAAAACGACGTTATGCGTCTCGGCAGCAACACGCAGGTGATCAATGCCGGTACAATCCAGAATGCCCTCGATGTCCCCGGTGCGGGCCGCGGCGGTGACGGCGTCGATTTCAAGGCCGGGACCGGAAGCTCCCTGCACAATCTGGCCGGCGGCCGCATCGAAGCCTCGCGTCACGCCGTGACGGGTGAGCGTGGTCTGACCGTGGTCAACGACAAGGGTGGTCTCCTCGCCGGCCGCAACGGCTCGGCGGTGAACATCGACAATGATGCGACGGTCGCGAACACGGTGTACGTGAAGAACTACGGCACCATGCTTGGCAAGTCGGCGCACTACGAAGACAGCGACGGCGATGCGGTCGATGTCGACGGTCTTGCCGTCATCGAGAACTGGGGCGAAATCAGCGGGCTTGGTCACAACGGCTATCATGACGGTGAGCCGAACGTGTCGGAGGCCATCGCGATGGGTGGCGGCACAATCACCAATTACAAAGGTGGTATGCTCTATGGTTATGGCCGCGCCATCCAGATCGACAATTCTGGCAATGCGGGTGCGTTCGCCGCGACAACCATCGTGAACAGCGGCACGATCAAGGGCGACGGCAATCTGCCGACGGATGTTCTGCCCGAGGATCTCGCGCCGTTCGTGGAGCGCATCAAGGGTGGTGAAGCCATCAACATTGTCGGCACGCATGCCGACACGCTGACCAATAATGAGACCGGCAAGATCGTCGGCGGTGTCAAAATGGGCGGCGGCGATGACGTTCTCGTCAATGCCGGCAACATGACGGCGACCGGCGGATCGGCCATCGATATGGGCGACGGCAACGACACCGTCACGCTGAAAAAGAACGCCCAGGTCTCCGGCGATATCCTGCTCGGCGCCGGCAATGACACATTGACCGCAGTCGACGGCAATCGCGACATCGAAGGCGGCGCGGGCGATGATGTCGTCACGACCGGCAAGGGCGAGGATTTCGTTCTCGGCGGCACGGGCAATGACACGCTCGACGGCGGCACGGGCAATGACATGCTCGACGGCGGCGCGGACAATGACTTCCTCTTTGGCGGCGACGGCCACGACGACATCTACGGCGGGCAGGGCAATGACGCGCTTGTCGGCGGCGAGGGCGACGATACGCTGAAGGGCGATGAAGGCCGCGACCTTCTGCTCGGCGGCGCCCGCAACGATGAACTCGACGGCGGTGATGGCGATGACGTCCTGATCGGCGGCAGCGGCAATGACGTAATGACGGGTGGAGAAGGGTCCGACATCTTCGTGTTCGGCTCTAGCTTCAACCGCGACAACATTACGGACTTCAACGCCGCCGAAGACCGGATCATCGTTCTCACCGATGCGCAGATCGCGACGCTGACGGGCGATCTTTCCAACCTCGACGCTGTGCTGGCGTCCTTCGATGCGATCACATCGGGCCTTGGCGCCGGCGCGACGTTCAAGAACGTCGGCGGCGGTGTCGAGATCAATTCGAGCGTCTTCGGTAAGGTTCTGCTCGAAGACCTCTCGATCGCCGAGCTGCGCACTGAAGGCCATATGGTCGGCAACCAGCCGGTCGGCGACTGGTATATCTGAGGGCAACACCCGACACGAAAAGGGGCACCGAAAGGTGCCCCTTTTTTGTCTAAGGATCGAAGCGGTCAGTAACGGAAGGACCGCGCCAGCTGATCGGTAAACGGCTTCGTCAGATAGGCGAAGGGCGTGCGCGATCCGGTGTCGATATAGGCCTCGACCGGCATGCCCGGCACCAGCGTTTCGCCGGCGAGCTTGGCGTGTTCCACCGGCGGAATGGAAATCCGCGCCGTATAGAAGCTCATGCCGGTCTTTTCGTCATGGGTAACATCGGCAGACACGCGCGACAGGATACCGAAGATATCGGGCATGGCGGCCGAATTGAAGGCCGGGAATTTCAGCGTGACGGACTGCCCGAAATGGACGCGGTCGATCATCTGCGGTTCAATGCGCACATCGACGACGAGCCCGTCCGCCTGCGGCACGACCAGCATGATCTGCTCGCCGGCGCTGATGACGCCGCCTTTGGTGTGTACCGATTTCTGATGCACGACACCGGCCTGCGGCGCGCGGATATCGATGCGGGTCAGCTGGTCGAGTGCGGCGGTGCGGCGCTCCGCGAGATCGGCGATCTTCGCCTCGGTCTCGGTGAGCTGCGCGGCGACTTCCTTGCGCTGTTCCTGCTCGAGCTGGATGATCTGGATCTCGGTTTCGACGATCCGGCCTTTGGCGCGCGCGATCTCGGCCACGTGCTGGCCTTCCTCGCCCAGAAGACGCGCGGCCTCCCGCTCGAGAGCCGTCACCCGCGACAGAGGCACGAGATTCTGCTCCTGCAGTTTGCGCACGCCTTCGAGCTCATACTGGATCAGCCTGATCTGCTCGCGCTTGGAATCGGCTTGCGCATTGAGCCCGCGCACTTCCTCATTTGTCTGCGTTACGCGTTCGCGCAGCTGCGATTTCTGCCCGGCCATGGATTCGCGCCGCGCGGTGAACAGCGTGCGTTCGCCGGTCTCGATCTTGCGAACCGCCGGATCGTCCTTCTTGTCCGCGAGTTTCTCCGGGAAATCGAAACTCTCGGCCCCGTCGCGTTCAGCGGCAAGCCGGGCCTCGCGAATAACGAGCTGGTTGAGCTGGTTTTCGACGACAGCGAGATTGGCGCGCGTGGTCGTGTCGTCGAGCCGCACCAGGACATCGCCGTTCTGCACTTTGTCGCCGTCTTTGACGAGGATATCGGAGACAACGCCGCCGGTCGGATGCTGGATACGCCGGACATTGGATTCGACGACGATCTGGCCGGGCGCGATAACGGCTGAGGCGATGGGCACCGTCGCGCCCCAGGCGCCGGCGCCGACGGCGAAGATGGCGGCAGCGGCGACGCTGATCATGCTGGCGCGCTTAATGTCGCGCAAAGCGGGTGAGGGCGCCATGGTCAGACGCTCTTTGCGGTAGCAACGCGCGGACGCGCCAGGGGTGTGGGGCCGGATGGTGCGAAGAGATTGCGCAGCGTCTCATCCTTCGGACCGAAACCCTGAACGACGCCGCTGTTCAGAGCGAGGACGAGATCGACGGGATCGAGCGCGGCGCGGCGATGGGCGATGATGATGGCAATGGCGCCGCGCGCCCTTAGGCTGGCGATGGCTTTGGCGAGCGCCGCCTCGCCGTCGGAATCGAGATTGGAGTTCGGCTCGTCGAGCACAACGAGGAAGGGGTTGCCGTACAGGGCGCGCGCCAGAGCGATGCGCTGCCGCTGCCCGCCGGACAGAGCGCTTCCCGACTCGCCGATCCGCGTCTCATAGCCCGCGGGCAGGCGCAGGATCATTTCATGTGCGCCGGCCGTTTCCGCCGCGGCCTGCACCGATGCGGAGTTCGCCTGCGGATCGAAGCGCGAAATATTGTCGGCGACGGTGCCGCCGAAAAGCTCAATATCCTGCGGCAGATAGCCGATCATCGCGCCGCGGATTTCGTCCGGCCATTGATCATAGGTCGCGCCGTCGAGGCGGATTTCGCCGCGCTGCGCCTGCCACACGCCGACAAGTGCTCGCGCCAGCGAGGATTTCCCGGAGGCGGACGGACCGATAATGCCGAGCCCGTCGCCGGCCTTCAGCTTGAAGGATACGTTGTTGATGGCCGCCGCGCCGGCGCCGGGCGGAACGACGACGATGCCGTCGACCGAAATTTCGTTGCGCGGGGTCTGCGGTACGATCGTGGGTTCGGTGCGGGCGGCCGCTGAGAGCGTCTGATGCAGGCGTTTCCACGCATCCCGGGCCCCGAGAAACGGTTTCCAATTGCCGATGGCAAGCTCGATCGGCGCGAGCGCCCGGCTGCTCATGATTGAGGAGGCGATCATGACGCCGCCCGAGGCCTCGCCATGGATGACGAGCCAGGCGCCGACGCCGAGCGTTGCCGATTGAAGGACGAAGCGGACGATTTTCGACAGCGTGCCGAGCGACAGCGTGACATCGCTCATGCCCTGCTGGGCCTTGATGAAATCGGCGCTGCTTTTGCGGAAGCGTTCGGCGATGCGGTTCTCGATGCCGAGCGCGGAGATGATCTCGGCATTGCGCCGCGCGGATTCGAGTTCCGCGGCGCGCTGCGCGCCGGCGAGCGTTGCTTCCTTGGCCGGCGCACGGACGCGCAGCTCCGTGACGATCGTCAGTGACGCGAGGATGAGAGCGCCGATGACCACCGTCCAGCCGATGAGCGGATGCAGCATGAAGGAAATAACGAGATAAAGCGGTACCCAAGGCAGATCGAACAGCGCGGTCGGACCAAGGCTCGAAAGAAAGCCGCGCACGGCATCGAGATCGCGCGACGGCTGGGTGCCGACGCTTTCCCGTCCGCGATTGGCGAGCCGCAGAATTGCTCCGACGACAGGGGCGGAGAGAGCCTCGTCGAGGGCGGTGCCGACGCGGGCAAGGATATGCTGGCGTGCCCAGTCGAACAGGCCGAGCAGGGCATAAAGCCCAAGCAATGCAACGGTCAGTGCGATCAATGTGGGAACGCTGCGGGAAGGCAGGACCCGGTCATACACCTGAAGCATGTAGATCGAGCCGGTCAGCATCAGCACATTGACCATGCCGGTGAGGATACCGGTCGCCCAGAAGGCCGAGCGGCACCGCCGAAGTGCATCGCGCAGAAGGGCGCTATCCGCGGGGGCGCTGCTCTGGCGAGGTGTCATGGCCGGTCTGGTGCTGATCAGATTGTGGAAAGCTCTTGCCTAGGGCCGAAACAATGCAGGCCTGTGACAGTGAAGAAAGACGCTGTGACGTCGCGAAATGGCGGAGCGGCGGCGTTCTCCGGAAGTGGTTTTGGCGTTTCCCGCTGGCTGCAGTATCGCTCCCGAAAATGCAACCCGAAGAAGAATTTACGACGGTGCGTCGCCGCAGCTGCAGCGTTTCCGAAAGAGTACATACGTGTCTCTCGGCAGGTGAGAGATATAAGTTCGTCGCGTGATTTTGCGTCTTTGCTGTGCGCTTGCCGCGAATATGCGCTTTTGCATACGGCTTTGCATACTTTTTGATCTTGCCCAACGAGTATGCACCGCGACAGAATTTGACTGTCGGCGGCTAGGGTTCCGGTCGGATTTCAAATTCGATGCTGGTCCGAGTGCCGCGATCCGCGGGAGAAATCCGTAGGAAGCACGGCAGGGACAAAAACCCAGATGCCACCGACCAGATTGGTCGAGCGCTTCCGCACTCTCCAATTCCAGGTCCGGTGGCGGACAGGAGTTGGCAGCGATGAAGACATTCACCTGACATTTTGAGTGAGCGACCTTCAGCGCGCGAATAGCGCGCGCAGGCCGCGCGCGACATGACGACGGCAGGACGCCGCGTCTCTTGAACATTTCGAGCGGGCAAACGCTGCAGCATCTCTGCGGCGATCGCTAGCTCTTGCCCGAAATCCGGCAACTCCGCCGGCACAAAGCGATGGGGAACAGCGATGACGAAGATCATAACTCCAGACTCAGTATCCAGGCTTACACGGCGTTCCGTTCTCACCGGCCTCACGGTTGGCGCGGGCCTTGCCGTCACCAAGCTCAACATCATCGGCCGCGCCAACGCCGCCGACACGATCACGATGAAGTATGGCTCGGACAGCCCGATGTCGGCGCCGCACACCAAATCCGCCGTCGTGATGAAGGAACTCGTCGAAGAGCGCACCAAAGGCCGCGTGAAGGTCACGATCTTCCCGGACGGTCAGCTCGGCTCCAATGACGAGATGACCAACGCGGTGAAGGCCGGCACGCTCGATGCGGTCACGACCGATACCAGCGTCATGTCGTCGGCCGTCGCCCAGGCCGATATCTTCAACCTGCCTTTCCTCTTCGGCGATACGCGCAAGGCGCTCGCCGCCGCGAACGGCGATGTCGGCACATATCTGAAGCCGATGTTCAACAAGGCGTTCAACATCGAAACCGTCGGCTTTGCGACGGACGGCGCCCGCAATTACTGGAACAGCAAGCGCCTCATCAAAGGTCCGGAAGACATGAAGGGTCTGAAGATGCGTGCGTCGTCTTCGAAGATCCAGCGCGATACGTTCTCGCGTCTCGGCGCCATTCCGACGCCGGTCTCCTTCAGCGAGACCTATACGGCGCTGCAGACCGGCGTCATAGACGGCGGCGATCATGCTCCCGTCGATATGGTCGAGATGAAGATCTATCAGGTCACGAAATTTATGACGCTGACGCATCACATCAACATCGTCAGCGTGCTTGTCGTCTCCGACAAGTTCATGGCGAAGCTGACCCCGGAAGATCAGGACATCGTGCGCGCTGCCGGCAAGGAAGCCGCCGATGCGCAGGTCGAAGCCGTTCTCGCTAAGGAAAATGAAGCGATCGCGGAACTGAAGGCCAAGGGCATTGAGATGTACCAGCCCGAAACGACGAAGCCTTTCGCCGATCTCATCCAGGCGGTGTACGCGTCCAATGAAGAGCGGGTCACCAAGGACCTGCTCGACAAAGCCCGCTCCTACGCCTGAACCCACGGGGCGAAGTCCTCTCCGGCTTCGTCCCGTTTTCTCTTTCGCCCGGAGGCGCAAATGCCGCTGCTCTCATTGGCCCGCAATCTGTCGCGTTTCGGTGCGTTTCTAGAGATCGCGCTTCTCGTGATCTGCGCTGGCCTGCTCTCGGTCATGTTCTTTTGCGTCTTCACGGGCGTGATCGTGCGCTACGTGCTGCTCGTGCCCTGGGCCTGGACAGAAGAAATCGCCCGCTACTGCCTCGTCTGGTTTGCGCCCATGGCGGCGGCGATTGGCGTGCGCCGCGGCAGTCACTTCACGTTCCAATGGGCGCTGATGCCGCTGTCGTCCGGCATGCAGAAGCTCATCCGGCAGATCGGCAATGTGCTGATCATCGCCTTCCTCATTCTTTTCGCCAAATTGAGCTTCGGCTTCCTCGACGTGATGGAAGGTCAGACCTCCTTCGTCACCGAGATCGACATGCGCATTCCGGCCGCGGGTCTTCTCGTCGGCTACAGCATGCTGATCGTCATGCACGGGCTCGAGGTTGCGGATGCGGTGATCGCTTACTTCACCGAAAAGCCGTTCAGCCTGCGCGAACTGCAGGAAATCGAAAACATGAACACGCTGAAGAGCGGCGCTCACAGCGTGCAGACGGCGGCGCTGCCGGCCGTTCCGGCCGAATAAGGATTTTTGGATCATGGCTCCCGCAATCGGAATTTCCTTTCTTCTGTTCCTGATCATCGCGCTGCCGGTGGCGTTTGTGCTCGGCATGTCGGGCACGGTCGGCATATTGATGGGCGAGGGCGGATCGGAGCTTCTGCCGGCGCTTCCGCAGGTGATCTTCAATACGCTGAACTCCTTCAGCTTCCTGACGATCCCGCTGTTTGTTTTCGCGGGCTCGATCATGGCCGAAGGCGGCGTCGCCAAAAGCCTGATGGAACTTGCCAGCGTCACGCTCGGCCGCGGCCGCGGCGGGCTCGGCACCTCGATGATCGCATCGACCCTGATGTTCAGCGGCATTTCCGGATCGTCTTCGGCCGATACCGCCGCCATCGGCAAGATTACCATCCCGAGCATGAAGGAGCAGGGCTATCCTCTGCCCTTCGCAACCGCCGTGCTCGCCGCCGCCGGCGGCACGGCGGCACTCGTTCCGCCCTCGAACGATTTCATCCTGATCGGCATAGTCGCCAATATCTCGATTGCCGGTCTGTTCGCCGCGGGCATCATTCCGGCCATCGTCAATGCGACGGGCCTTGCGGGCTATGTCGTCTACCAGTCGCGCAAGCACGGCTATGGCAGGATCGCGGGCTCGTTCTCGCTGCGCGGGGTCGTTCTTGCGATCCTGAAAGCAACGCCCGCCATCATCATGATGGCGATTATTCTTGGCGGCATTGTCGGCGGTCTGTTTACGCCGACGGAAGCGGCGGCCGTTGCGGTTGCCTACGGCATGCTCGTGACGGCGTTCTGGTATCGCTCGCTGACGCTGGAAAAGCTCGTGGCCATTTTCCGCGAGACGATCATGATCTCCGGCGTCGTGCTGTTCGTCATCTCGATGGGCGCGGTTCTCGGCTACGCGCTGACGATCTTCCAGGTGCCGGGCCAGCTCGCCGAAGCTCTGTCCTTTATCGAAAGCAAATTCGTATTCCTGCTTCTGGTGCAGATTCTGTTCTTCATCATGGGCATGTTCATGGATACGACGCCGGCGATCCTGATCCTGATGCCGATCCTGACACCCATGGCGGTCGCGCGCGGCGTCGAACCCATCCATTTCGGTATTCTCGTCGAGACGAATATTGCGCTCGGCTTTGCGACGCCACCCGTCGGAAGCTGCCTCTTCACCGCCTGCGCCGTCGCGAAAGTGCCAATCGAGGCCGTCATCAAACCGCTGGTTCCGATGATCCTTGTGCTGACAGCAACCATGATGGTCATCACCTATTTCGAGGATTTCTCAATGTTCTTGCCTCGATTGTTCAATCTCGTCGACTGACCTCGGCCCATCTCATCTCAGGACAGAAAGATCCGCACCGATGCATGTCATCGACATACATTTCCACGTCGTTCCGCCACTCCTCGTAGAAGCTCTGCGGCGCGGTGACTTCAAAGGTGTGATCGAAACCGATCGCAGCCGTGACATCGAATGGTTCGTCTTCACCGCTCCGCCCGGCGTGCCGGTGGAACCGGAAACCGAGCTTGAGGAATGCGCCTATGTGCCGGAACTGATCCTCAAAGCGCTGGATGAGCGTCATCTGACGGCTGCCGCGATCAGCCCGCCGCCGGAACTCTTCGCCTATTGGCTGGAGCCGGAGACGGGCGTTCGCTTCACGCGCCTCGTCAATGACGGCATGGCGGCGCTCGCGCTGCAGCACCCCGACCGCTTCATTCCGCTTGCAACATTGCCGATGCAGGATGTCCCGGCGGCGGTGGCCGAGCTCGAACGCGCGGTGCTGCAGCTTGGCATGCGGGGCGCTGCGATCTGCACTCATGTCAACGATATCGATCTTGACGATGCGCGTTTTGCGCCGGTGTTCGCCTGTGCGGAGAAGCTCGGCGTGCCGGTGTTCCTGCATCCGCAGAATTCCGGCGATATGCGCCGTCTCAAAGACATGCATTTGTGGAACACGGTCGGTTTCCCGTTCGAGACGGCGCTGACGGCCTCGCGCCTCATTATGGGCGGCGTGTTCGAACGCTTCCCCGGCCTCAACGTGATCCTCGCGCATGGCGGCGGCTACTTCCCCTATCAGGTGGCCCGCCTCGACCATGCTTACGGAAAGAGGGCCAAACTGCGCGAAGGCCTGCCGCACAGACCGAGCTACTATCTCCGCAACATCTATTGCGACGGGCTTCTGCACGATCCGCTGTCGCTGCAGTTTCTGATCGACCGCGTCGGCGCCGATCATGTCGTGCTCGGCTGCGATTACTCGTTCGGCATGGGCACGGCGACCGCCGTTAAATCGCTGCGCGAGCTTGGTCTTCCTGCCGCACAGGAACGCGCCATTCTCGGCGGCACGCTTGCGCGTCTCCTGAAAATCGAAAGCAAACAAAGCCAGGTCCTGGAAAAGGTGCAGTCATGAAGCCGAAGATTTTTGTCGCGCAGCCGATCCCGGAAGCCGCGCTCGACATCATGCGCGAAGTCGCCGAGGTCGAGGTGTTTCCTTACTTTGACCGGCAGATCGGCGTTCCGGACTTGGCGGCGGGCGCAAAGCGGTCCGACTGGCTCTTTGTATTGCATGAAACCCATGTCAACGCAGAAGTGCTTGCCGCCAATCCGAAGCTGAAGGGCGTCGCCGCCATGGCGCGCGATCCCGATATCGATGTCGCCGCAGCAACGAAACTCGGCATTCCCGTCATCATCGACCGGCCGATCTCGCAAATCGGACAGGAAACCGTCCATACGGCGACGGCCGATCTGACCATGGGGATGCTGCTCGGCCTTGCCTATCGCCTCGTCGAATCGGATGTCTATACGCGCACGGTCGGTTTCCGCCAGGAACAGACGGCTGCGCTGATGGGCCTTGGCTGCTGGAACAAGACGGTCGGACTGATAGGTCTCGGCAAGGTCGCGCGCCATATGGTGCCGCGCCTCAAACCCTTCGGCATGAATGTGATCTACACCAAACGCTCGCGCCTGCCGGCCGCGGAAGAGAAGGATTTCGGCATCGAATGGGTTGCCGAGCTCGATGAGCTTCTGAAGCGCAGCGACTATGTCTGCGTGCTGTGCGACTACAACACGGAGACGCACAAGCTCATCGGCCGCCGCGAACTCGATCTGATCGGCCCGGATGGCTATCTCATCAATACCGGCCGCGGCCGTATCGTCGATGAGCCGGAAATGATCCTCGCGCTGCAGGAGAAGAGAATTGCGGGTGCAGCCCTCGATGTCTTCTGGGACGAGCCGCCGCACACGGTCGATCCCTTTGTGCCGGACGCGTTGAAGAAGCTCGATAATGTGATCCTCGCGCCGCATAATGGCGGGGCGACTATAAGCTTACGGACGGAACGGACATCTTCCGTTGCGCGCGATCTCGTGATGGCGATAAAGGGAGAATGGCCGCCGGCAATTCTCAATCCCGAGGTGCTCGCTCAGCAAGGCCTCAAGGTTCCGGCTTAAGGCGATGATCACCGATCCTGCGTTTTATGTTGTGGCGGTTATCGCCGTGATCCTGCTTGGGCTCGGCAAAGGCGGCTTTGCCGGCATCGGCGCCCTCTCGCTTCCATTGCTTGCGCTTGCCATTTCACCGATCAAAGGCGCGGCGATCATGCTGCCGATCCTGATCGTTCAGGATGTCGTCAGCGTCAGCGCCTTCTGGAAGAAGTGGAGCTGGCCGAACCTGCGGATTCTATTTCCGAGCTCGTTTTTAGGCATTTTCGTCGCCTATCTTCTGGCGGCCTATATTTCGGAAGCAGCGTTCGAGCTTGCGCTCGGGATCATCTCCTTCGTGTTCGGTCTCAGAAATCTGGTAGCGAAGAAGGAAGTGCCGCCGCGCACGCCGTCGGCGCTGGAAGGCTGGTTCTGGGGCTGGATGTCGGGTTTTACCAGTATGATTTCCAATACCGGTGCGCCGCCGCTGCAAATTTATCTAACGCCGCAGAAGCTGCCGCGCGATATCTTCGTCGGCACAACCTCGCTTTTCTTCGCCGTCATCAATTGGGTGAAGGTGCCGCCCTTCTTCCTTTTGGGGCAGTTCACGCAGGAGAATCTGACGACATCGCTCGTTCTGATGCCGCTGGCGATCGGTTCGACTTTTCTCGGCGTATGGCTCGTCAAACGTGTGCCGACCGAGCGCTTCTACACCATCATCTTCTGCCTGATGCTGCTGGTGGGTGTTAAACTAATCTATGATGGCGCAGCAGGCCTGATTTGAGCTTTGCTGCTCATGCAGTGGTCAGGGTGGCAATCATAGGAGGCGGTTTCAGCGGCGCAGCCGCGGCGGTGCATCTTGCCCGTTTGTCGCCCATGCCACTAGCTATAGACATCATCGAGCCGCGCCCGGCGCTTGGCGCCGGTCTCGCTTATGGATCGTGCGGTACCGAGCACCGGCTGAACGTCCCCGCCGACCGGATGATCGTTTCGCGCGATGCGCCGTCCGATTTTGCCGATTGGCTGAGAACCTCCGGCGAAGAAGCCAAAGATCCGCGCGGCCGCACAGAGGATGGAAGCCATTATCCGCGGCGTGCAGTCTTCGGCCAGTATATGGCGCAGCTCGTGCGTGGCGCGCAGGCCGGAAACGTTTCGGGCTCGGCGATCCGCCATGTGCGGAAAAGCGCCGAGACGATCGAGCCTGTCGAAGGCGGCTGGCGCGTCGGCTTCGGCGATGAGCACGAGACCTACCGCAATATTGTTCTTGCGGTAACGCATTCGCGTCCGGCTATTCCGTGGGCGAAAGTGGAAGCGCCCAATATCATCGAAGATCCGTGGGAAAAGGGCGCGCTCGACGCTATCGCGCCCGATGCGAGCATAGTGATTGCAGGCTCGGGCCTGACCATGTGCGATGTGGTCGTGTCGCTGCGCGAACGGGGACATCGCGGCAAGATCAACGTTATTTCCCGGCGCGGGCTGACGCCGCGCCCGCAGAACGGCTTTGCGGTGTTCGGCAAAATCGGCTGGCAGGACACACCGCCGCAAACGGCATCGGAGCTGTTGCTCGATCTGCGCAGGCAAATCCGTGCCGTCGAAGCGGAGGGCGGCGTCTGGCAGAGCGTGTTGAACGCAATCCGGGAGCAATTGCCGCAGTTCTGGACGAAGATCCCGCTGCGCGAGCGGGCGCGCATCGTCAAGCATCTGCGTCCATACTGGGACGTGCACCGGTTTCGTGCGGCGCCGCAGGTCTCTGCGCTGCTCGAGCAGGGGAAGACGGAAGGCTGGCTGGAAATCAGCTCCGGCCGCATTCACGGCCTTACAGCATCGAACAACGGCGTGCGGATGGAATGGACGCCGCGCGGTGGCAAAAGGGGTGTTGTTGTTGCGGACTTTGCCGTCAACTGCACCGGCCCCGACGCGAATATCGCGCGTTCGAGCCACGCGATCATAAGGCGAGCACTCGCCGATGGCGTCATCCGGCGCGATGCCCTCGGAATGGGCATCGATGTCGATGCGCGGGGCCGCGCCTATGGGGGGGACGGAGAGCTGCAGTCCGGGCTCTGGGTCGCCGGTCCGATGGCCCGGGCCTATACGGGGGATGCGACGGGTCTGCCGGACGTGTCCGACCAGGTCCGCACCATCGCCGAAAGCCTTGCCGCCGCATTGGCCGACCGGCATAGGAATAAGGCATGCGCTATCTGACTGTTCCGGGAGCACCGCCGCCGCCGCCTTCGGCAAAGTACTCACATGCCGTGGAGGCGGGCGGACTTCTCTTCGTCACCGGCCAGTTGCCGATCGATCCGAAAAGCCCGGCCAATCCGCCGCCCGAAGGCATCGACGCGCAGACAAAGCTGGTTTTCGAGATTTTGCGGACGATCTGCTCGGCCAGCGGCTACCGCCTGGAAGATGCCGCCTTCGTCCGCATTTACCTGACAAACTTTGCGCGCGACTACACGGCGATGAACGCCGTCTATTCAGGCATCTTCTCAGACGATGCCCGTCTGCCCGGGCGCACCACTGTGGGCGTCACCACCCTGGGACGTGATTCCCTGGTCGAGATCGACCTGGTTGTCGGCAAGCCCTGAAAAACTAAGCATTTTCAGCGCGCGACTTAAGTGCATGCTCAATTGCATGCAGTCGGCACGCTAATTGCAAATCTCCGCGCACGACGGAGCGGAAGAAGTCTCCGCGTGTTCGCAGGAGTGTCAAAATGATCGGGAATTGGCGATTTGCTGGACGGCCGCTCTTGGCCGTGGTGGCGGGCGTGCTGGCCTTCAGCGCGCTTACGCATGGGGCTGGGGCGGCAACGCTCGAAGAGATCAAGAAGCGCGGCTATCTGATCGTCGCAACGGAAGACGATTATAAGCCCTTTGAATTCATGGAAGACGGCAAGCCCGTCGGTTTCGACAACGAACTTCTGGCGGAACTGCGCAAGACGTTCCCCGTCGAAATCCGTCAGGAAGTGATCCCGTGGACCGGCCTTCTCGCCGGCGTCGCGACCGGCAAATACGATGTTGCCATCACCGCCGCGATGATCACCAAAGAGCGCGTCAAAACGCTCGATTTCTCGGTTCCGATTGCCGACTCGACGCACTATTACGCCAAGCGTAAGGGCGACGACAGCATCAAGGGAATCAAGGATCTGGCCGGCAAGACGGTCGGCGTGCAGGCGGGCAGCGCGCAGCTTGAAAAGCTGCCGGAGCTCCAGGCCATGCTCGACAAGACGGGCGGCAAGCTCGGCGAGGTCAAGCAGTACACGTCTTATCCGGAAGCCTATCAGGACCTTGCCCTGAAGCGCCTCGATTTCGTGATCAACACGATCATCAATCTGAAGTCGCTGGTGAAGGACAAGCCCGACGTGTTCGAAATCGGTGAGCCGGTGTCGGGCCAGACGGTTCCGGCCTGGGCCGTTGCCAAGGGCAACACCGAACTTCTCGCCGTGCTCAACGAGTTCCTGCTCGCGCAGAAGAAGAGCGGCAAACTCGGTGAACTTCAGGCGAAGTGGCTGGGCCAGGCGTTCCCGGATCTTCCGGACAGCTATACGCCGTAAATTACAACGAGCATGCCGGCCGCGCGCGAAAGTGCGGCCGGCAGCATCACCCATGACCGCAAACGCTTTTATTTCCCTGCTGCAAGGCGCCAGCGTAACCCTGATCATTTCCCTGTCCGGGATCGCGATCGGAGTGCCGCTCGGGCTTGCCATCGCGCTGATCCGCTGGCGGCGCGTTCCCGTGCTGTCGCAGTTCGCCGCCGTCTATGTCAGCCTGATGCGCTCGACCCCGGCAGTGACCTTGTGTCTTCTGATTTTCTTCGCGGTGCCGACGCTCGGCATTGAAGTCGGCGCCTGGACCGCCGGCATACTGACGCTGACGCTCGTCACATCCGCCTTCAACAGCGAAGTCTGGCGCGCTGGTCTTCTGAACTTCTCGCGCGAGCAGCTCGAAGCCTCGCGCGCTTTCGGCATGACGCCGTTTCTGCAGCTGCGCCGCATCATTTTCCCGCAGCTCTGGCGGACCTCGCTGCCGGGTCTTGTCAACGAAGCGACACTGCTGATCAAGGCAAGCCCGGCCATCGCCGTGATCGGCGTTGCCGAAATTACGCGTGCGGCAACGCGCATCGGCGCGCAGACCTATGAACCGCTTCCGCCAATGCTCGTGGCAACCGGCATCTATGTCGCGATCATTCTCGTGTTTGTCGGCATGCAGCGCATTGTCGGCCGCTATTACGGCCCGGGATCGACGGCATGACGCGCGGCATCGAAACCGTCTGGGAGCATTCGGACCGGCTGCTCTACGGCCTGATGAACACGATCATGCTGAGCGTCGTCGGCGCAATCCTTGCGCTGGCGCTCGGTGCGCTTGTTGCCATCGTCCTGATGTCGTCCAAACCCGCGCTGCGGCTCGGCATGCAGGCGCTGGTCGATCTGATGCGCTGCGTGCCGTTCCTGATGCTGGTCTATCTCGTCTATTACGGCCTGCCGACGATCGGCATCGATTTCGACAACTGGACCTCGGGCCTCGCCGCGCTTGTCGTTTACAACACGGCTTATATGGCGGAGATCCTGCGCGGCATCTGGATGGGCCTGCCGCGCGAGACGATCGAAGCGGCAACCGCTTACGGCTATCACGGGCCGCGGCTTTATACGCGTATCATCTTCCCGCAGATTTTCCTGGCAGCCGGGCCGATGCTCGGCAATCAGCTCATCCAGATCATCAAGGATACGTCTTTCCTGACGATCATTGCCGTGCCGGAGCTGACGCAGGCGGCGAGCGGTATCCAGGCGCAATATTTCGTGCCGTTCGCAGCCTTTGTTGCGGCGATCCTTATTTACTGGGCGCTGTGCGCCTGCGTCGAATTCGGCGTGGTCCTGATCGAGAAAGTGGCGGAGGCGCGGCGCTGATGGCGAAGAAACCGGTCGAGACGGCGGAGACCGTTCTGGAAATCTCCGGCCTCACCAAAAGCTTCGGCACCAATGTGGTGCTCGACGGTGTGTCGCTCAAAGTGGCCAAGGGTCAGACGGTGTGCGTTCTCGGGCCGAGCGGCTCGGGAAAATCGACGCTGCTGCGCTGCGTCAACTGGCTGGAAAAGCCCGATCAGGGCGCGGTTTATCTCGCGGGGCGCCGCATCGGCATGCGCGAAGGCGGCCATGTCGCGATGTCCTCCTCCGAGCTTGCGCGCGAGCGGGCGCGCATCGGCATGGTGTTTCAGCACTTCAATCTCTGGCCGCATCTGACGGTCATCCAGAACCTCATCGAAGCGCCGATCCATGTTCAGAAGCGCAATCGCGATGAAGTCACGGCCGAAGCGGAAACTCTTCTCGAACGTGTCGGTCTTTCCGCCAAGAAAAACGATTTTCCGAGCCGATTGTCGGGCGGCCAGAAGCAGCGCGTCGGCATTGCGCGCGCTCTGGCGATGAAGCCGGAACTTCTTCTGTTCGACGAGCCGACCTCGGCGCTCGATCCAGAACTTGTCGGCGAAGTCGTCACTGTGATGAAGACGCTTGCCGAAAGCGGCTCGACCATGCTCGTCGTCACGCACGAGATGGGCTTTGCACGAGAGACGGCGGATGAAGTTATTCTGATGGATGGCGGCCGCATCGTCGAAAGCGGCGAGCCCGCGGCCTTCTTCAAAAAGCCCAAGACCGAACGCGCCAAGCAGTTTCTGCAGCGCTATGTCAGCTAAAAAGTACAGGAGAGTTCCATGAGCGCGGATCCCGCCGCCCTCGACGGCGTCATCTATGATTTCGTCATTCCCGCGAAGCAGCCATGGAGCCATGTGGTCGAGGCGGGCAACATTCTCCGCATCATCGATCTCGAAGGCCAGCAGGCGGTCGATTTCCTTTGCTACAACGCGAAGGACCCCGGCGATCGCTATAACGGCATGAACACGATCAAGGTGCAGGGCAACACCTATGTGTCGAAGGGCACGGTGCTGTATTCCGATGCGGGATTGAAACTGTTCACCGTCATCGAAGACACGCTCGGTCAGCACGACACCGTCTATGGCTGCTGCAGCAATCCGAACAACAAATTGCGCTACGGCGTTACGACGACGGAAAGCTGCTACACGAATTTTACCAATGAGCTGGCGCGGCGCGGCATGGACCGCAGCGCGATCGTCAGCAATGTGAACTTCTTCATGCAGGTGCCGATCATGCCCGACGGCCAGGCCGGCGTTGCCGACGGCGTCTCGCCGCCGGGAGGCTATGTCGATCTTCTGGCTGAAATGGATGTGCTCGCGGTGATTTCGAACTGTCCGCAAATGCACAACCCCTGCAACGGCTATAATCCGACGCCGATCCGAGTCATTGTCCGCAAGCCGTGACCGACCACACCGAGTCTATCCGTGAGCTGCTCGCCCGCATCCGCAAGGAGGATGCAGCGGTGCACGCCTTCACGTTCATCGCGCCTGACCCGGAGCATGTCGACGGTCCGTCCGCGGAAAAGCCGCTCGGCGGGCTTGCGATTGCGATGAAGGATATCTGCGATACCGCCGATATGCCGACGGGCTACGGTTCGAAAATCTATGACGGCTTCCAGCCGCCGATGGATGCCGCCATCGTCACCGCGCTGAAGGCGAAAGGTGCTTTCATTCCCGGCAAGACGACGACGACCGAGTTCGCCACCTCGCCGCCGACGCCGACGCTCAATCCGCGCGACACCCGTTTCACGCCCGGCGGCTCATCCGCCGGGTCTGCTGCGGCAGTTGCCGCTGGCATGGTGAAGATCGCGCTCGGCACGCAGACGCTCGGCTCGGTGATCCGTCCGGCCTCGTTCTGCGGCGTTGTCGGTTTCAAGCCGACCTATGGCTGGTTCCCGACCGCCGGGATGAAACAGCTGGCGTCCTCGCTCGACACGATCGGATTTCTTGCGGCCGATGTCGCGCATTGCGAACGCGTCTATCGTGCGCTTGTGCCGGACGATGAAACGCCGAAGGTCTCGAAGCCGAAACTCATTTTCAGCCGTGAGCCGAATTGGCATCTCACAGCGCCGGATGCGAAAGCGGCGATTGAAGCGTGCATCGAAAAGCTAAAAGGTCTCGGTGTTGATGTGACGGACGGCAAAATGCCGGAGGGCTTCGATGAGGTGAACCTCGCAGCCAACGTCATTCACGATTATCAGATGCATCGCTCGCTCGCGCCGGAGATGAAGCGCGCGCGCGAGAAGATCGCGCCGGTTCTCGCGGACCGCATCGACAGGGCCGGGCGCTGGAGCGCGGAAGATTATCGCGCGGCGATCCGTGTGGTCGAAGCGCAGCGTCTTGCCTTCGATGCCTTCATGAAAACCTGCGACGGGGTCCTATGCCTCGCTGCGGGCGGCGAGGCGCCGCTGCTCGAACTTGGGGTGACGGGCGATCCGATGATGAACAGCTCCTGGACCGCGCTGCAGACGCCGTGCGTCTCGCTTCCGGCGCTTGCGGGCGCCAACTCCATGCCGATCGGCCTGCAGATCGTCGGCGCCCGCAATCAGGATCTGAAAACGCTGTTCATTGCGAGCTTCCTCGAAGGAAAGCTCGGTTTGGCGTGAGCCGCGTCAGTACTCCTTGACGCGGTCCACTTTGTTGACCAGCGATTTTCCGTTCAGCACGCGCTCGGCATTCTTGAAGACGAGATCGAGAGTCTTCAGCGTGTAGAGCTTGGCGTCGTCCGACGAGCAGTGCGGGGTGATGATGAGGTTCGGCGTGTGCCAGAGGGGCGATGATTCCGGCAAAGGCTCCGGCTCGAACACGTCGAGCATCGCAAACAGGCGGCCTTTGTTCAGCTCGACCATGAGCGCATCGTAATCGACAAGCGGCGCGCGGCTGTAATTGATGAGGTTTGCGCCGTCCTTCATCAGCGCGAGCTCTTCCTTGCCGAGAAGATGTTTCGTCGCCTGCGTTGCCGGCGTCGTCATCAGCACGAAATCGGCCTGCGGCAGCAGTTTGTGCAGCTTTGCCGGTTTGTGCATCTTGTCGACATAGCGATGCGGCTCGCCGCTGGCGCGGATGCCGACAACGTTCATGCCCCAGCGCTTCGCCCATTTCGCCGCGCCGCCGCCGATATGGCCGACGCCGATGATGAGCACCGTCTTGCCGGCGATCGAGGACGAGAAGGTCTGGTCCCATTTCTTCAGGCGTTGATTGGTGCAGCTTTCCGGCAGGCGGTTGTTCATCATGAGCAGCGCCATGCAGGTATATTCGTCTGCCTTCTCGCCATGGATGCCGCGGCTGTTGGTCAGCGAAGTCTGCTTCGGCAGCCAGGTCAGCGGCACAAGATGGTTCACGCCGGCGCCATGCGCATGAATCCATTTCAGATTGGGGGCGCCGCCTTCGGCGATGAGCTTGGTGTCGAACTTCCAGGCAAAAAGCCCGTCGGCGGTCTTCATCTCTTTGGCAAATACGTCGCCGTCCATGCCGGTCGTAATCTTCAGACGCTTCTTCAGCCCCGGATATTTCTTGAGGGCTGTCGCGATGCGTTCTGAGGTTGCTTCGAACACCGGGCCCATGTCCCGGTTGTTCTCGATATGCAGGTGTAACTTGGCAGGCATGGAACTCTGAAACCCCAATTCGGACATGCCATGATCGGCATGCGCGTTTGCATGCAATCTTCACGCCGCCGGGAGCGGATTACCAGTAGGACGCCGAAGGGATAAGGCCCGAAGATTTTAAGCGGCTGCCGCGAGGCGCCTTCGGAAGAGAATGAGGATCGCGACCATGACGGAGGCTATTCCGACAGAGGCCGGGAACAGCACGGTCGTCGCGGAATAGGTTTCCAGCGCCGCAATGGCGAGCGTCGTGCGCAAGCCGATGGAGCCGAAAAAGGTGGGGCTCTCGCCGAACGGGTCGATCATGACTTTGCGTACCGTCGGCCCGTTTCCGAGGACATCGATCGTGCTCATGATGGCAACGGCGGTGAACGGCTCATCCGTCAGGCGCCAGAGAGCGAGCCCCAAAAGCGCGGCTGCGAAGAACGTCCAATCCACGGCGTTCGCCCGGTCGAAGCCGCACTTCCAGACCGTCAGCCCGAAGACGAGAATGGTCGCCGTCCCCGAAAAGCCGGTGTGCCAGGCGCCGGGCCCGCCGCCGGCGACGATCTGCGCGGCAAAGACCGCGATGGTCGCAACGCCCCAGGTCAGCCAGGAGATCGCGTGCGGCCGCACCTCTCCGCGCAGAATCTGCCAGATGTAAAAGCCGAAGGCCACGCCGGTCATGGCCATTGCGGCAAGAGCAAAAAATTCCTTCACCGCACGGGGTTTACAGGCGCGCGGGCCATGACGGCAAGCGATTCAGCGAAATAGTGCGGGAGGCTATTTGCCACCCTTGCGCGGATCGTAGGTCGCGACCGAGCCTTCGTATTTATCCTTGAGCGCGCTCTGGCCGAGATATTTCTTCTCGATCTCGACGACGGCCGGGAAGCCGGTGAGTTCGAGATAGGAGAATTCGCCGAGTGGGTGGCCTTCGAGGCTGTCATTGAACGCGTTGAGCGCATCGGCGCCGCGCGCTTTATAGTCGACCAGGAAGTTATGCATCATCAGCTGCGCGACCTTCGAGATCGACAGGCTGTAGGTCGCAACGCCCAGCTCTTCATATTCTTTTGTCGTGAGGCCGGGCTTCACCGCGCTCGCATTGAAGAAGACGAGCTTGCCGGGGAACGCTTCCTTGACCTTGCGCAGTTCCTCGCGCGACTGCAGCGCCATCACCATGACCATATCGATATCGGTCGTCAGATACGCTTCGACGCGGCGCAGAACCTCATCGAGGCCGCCGCCGACTGCGGCGCGCGAATCGGTGCGGGCGATGATGACGAAGTCCGGGTCCATCGCATCGCGCACATCGCAGGCGGCGCGATATTTCGCGATGACATCGGCGGTGGGGATGATCTCGACGCCCTTTGTGTAACCACAGCGTTTCGGAAACACCTGGTCTTCAAGGTAAAGGCCGGCGGCGCCCGCGGTGATGAAATCGCCGACGGCGCGCGTCACGTTCACCACATTGCCGAAGCCGGTTTCGCAATCGGCGATCACGGGGATCGACACGCACTGGCAGACACGGCGCAGATTGTCGACGACTTCCGTCAGCGTCATCAGGCCCGCATCGGGCAGGCCCATAATGTGCGCGGAGGATTGCGAGCCGGAAAGCCCGAAGAGGCGGAAGCCGGTCGATTCCGCGAGCTGCGCATGATGCGGAGTCGCGCCGGAAATCCACGGCAGAGGCCATTTATCTTCCTTGAGCTGACGGCGCAGCTCGGTCGACATTTTGCCTTCGACGACTTTTTTCCGCAGCAGCATTCAAACTCTCCTGAAATCCGTACGTTTTACGAAACCGAATTTTCCGGCGCGACATTGGCATGGGCAAGGCCATTGGCGTTGAAGATTCGCCGGAGCACGCCGTTCGCCTTCGCCTTTTCGATGAAGCCGGTGACGATGTCACGCGCCAGAGGGCGCCCGAGCGGCACGGCGACCGCCGTTCCCGTCGCATGGTAATAATCGTCGAGGATGCGCGTGCCGGGAATCTCGAGGCTGCGCAGGGATTCGCGTCCGAGTGCGATCGCATCGGCCTTGCCGGATTCAAACAGCGCGATCACTTCCGACGTCGCATCCGCGCCGATGACATTGGCGGCCGGCGATGCGCGGCGCACGCTGCGCAAAGTGGCGGTGCCTTCGATGCCGGCGATCGTCACGCCCGGCTGGTTGAGGTCCGCGACGCCGCGGAAGGAGGAGGTCGCGCTGACAAGATAGGTGCTGTCGCCGAGATGATAATTCGTGCCGAACGACACCAGTACCTTGCGCTCGGCATCGACGGGCACGAACGTCACGTCCCATACATCGTCGTTCGCATGGGCGACGATATCGGCGGAACTCGAATGCTCGACGATTTCAAACGGCACCCCAAGAGAGTTTGCGAGTTCCGCGCCGAGATCGACCGTCACGCCTTCCGGCTTGCCGGTCTCGTCATTGCGCCGTGTCCAGACGGCGGACTTTGCCGCTCCAACGGCGACGGCGACGCGCAAAATTCCGTGCGGCATCAACTCCTGCCGCTCCCTTGCCCCGATCATTAAACCACGCTCCTGAAATCCATTTGCTTTTGTATACGCATGTATACTAAATCTATTCCAGGATCAACGAGAGCCCGAAGTGACCCATTTTTCCCGTACCAGCTATGATGTTGTGATCGCCGGAGGGGGTAATGCCGCTCTCTGTGCGGCCATTTCGGCCCGCCGCGCGGGGGCGGAATCCGTTCTTATCCTTGAAGCCGCACCGGAATTTTATCGTGGCGGCAATACGCGCCATACGCGGAACATGCGTTGCGCCCATGAAACGGCGAC
This sequence comes from Terrihabitans soli, assembly GCF_014191545.1. GTDB lineage: Bacteria > Pseudomonadota > Alphaproteobacteria > Rhizobiales > Methylopilaceae > Flaviflagellibacter > Flaviflagellibacter soli. The sequence goes on from NZ_AP023361.1 coordinate 360,233, forward strand.
TGCAACGCTGACGGGCCCCTATACGGAAGACGAGTTCTGGGACGATCTCAAGCGCGTCACGGAGGGCCATACCAACGAAGACCTCGCCAAATTCATGATCGAGCAGTCGAGTTCGCTGCTCCCCTGGATGGAAGAGCAGGGGGTCCGTTATCAGCCCTCGCTCGGTGGCACGCTGAGCCTCGGCCGCACCAATTCCTTCTTTCTTGGCGGCGGACGCTCGATGCTGAATACGCTTTACCGCACGGCGGAAAAGTTCGGCGTCGAAGTCGCCTATGATGCCGAAGTCATCGATGTCGATCTTCAGGACAGCCGCTTCCGTTCGGCGACGGCGCGCATCAAGGGCGAGCTGGTGAAGGTCGAAGGAAAGACCTTCATCGCGGCGGCTGGCGGCTTCGAAGCCAATCTCGAATGGCTGCGCGAATATTGGGGGCCTCCGGCGGAGAACTTCCTTATTCGCGGCACGCCCTACAACAGGGGCTCGCTGCTGCGCCTTCTCAATCAGAAGGGCGTCGAAGAGATCGGCGATCCGACGCAATGCCATGCGGTCGCGATCGATGCGCGTGCGCCGAAATTCGACGGCGGCATCATCACGCGTCTTGACTGCGTGGTGTTCGGCATCGTCGTGAACAACAAGGCCGAACGCTTCTACGACGAGGGTGAGGATTTCTGGCCGAAGCGCTATGCGATCTGGGGCCGCCTCGTCGCCGCCCAGCCCGAGCAGATCTCCTACATCATCTTCGATGCATCTTCGCTGAAGCTGTTCATGCCCTCGCTCTATCCGCCGATCAAAGCCGAGACGATTGGCGAACTCGGCGAAAAGCTCGGGCTCGATCCAAAGGCCCTGCAAAACACGGTGTCGACGTTCAATGCGTCGGTACGCGACGGCAATTTCGATCCGGCGGTGCTCGACGATTGCCGCACCGAAGGCCTCACGCCGCAGAAATCGCACTGGGCGCGCAGGATCGAGAAGGCACCGTTCTATGCCTATCCGGTGCGGCCCGGCATCACCTTCACCTATCTCGGCGTCCGCGTGAACCGCGAGGCGCGTGTCGTTATGCAGGGCAACGCACAGCCAGCAGAGAATGTGTTTTCCGCCGGCGAGATGATGGCCGGCAACGTGCTCGGCCGCGGCTATGCGGCGGGCATCGGCATGACGATCGGATCATCGTTCGGGCGCGTTGCAGGACGGGAGGCGGCAAAGCATGTCCGCGGTTGATCTTCTGAGCCTGACAAAAGCCGATCAAACGCATCGCTCGGCTTCGCTCGCGGAAGCGGACCGTCTGATGACGGTGTGCAATTCCTGCAGATACTGCGAAGGCCTCTGCGCGGTGTTTCCGGCGATGGAAATGCGCCGCGACTTTACGAATGGCGATCTCTCTTATCTCGCCAATCTCTGCCACTCATGTGGTGCCTGCTATTACGATTGCCAGTTCTCGCCGCCGCACGAATTCAATGTCAATGTGCCGCGCGTTCTCGCGGAAGTGCGCGGCGAAGCCTATCAGCTCTATGCGTGGCCGCGCGCCTTTGCCGGCCTGTTCGAACGCAATGCGCTGAAGATCAGCCTGATCCTCGCCGGCAGCGTTGCGGCGTTCATTGCGGGTTTCATCGCGGTGCACGAGCCGGCGGCGCTTTTTGCGGCCAATGACGAGCCCGGCGCCTTCTATCGCCTGATGCCGCACAACGCGATGGCCGCCCTGTTCGGCGCCGTCTTTCTTTATGCGCTTGTTGCCATGACGATGGGCTGCGTGAATTTCTGGCGCGATATCGGCGAGCCGGCCGAAACGCTGTCGGAGCCGCGTTCGATCTGGCAGGCGATCAAGGATGCGGGAAGCCTGCGCTATCTCGACGGCGGCGGCGCCGGCTGCATGAACGAAGACGACAAGCCGGACGACAATCGCCGCTTCTATCATCACTGCACGTTCTACGGCTTCATGCTCTGTTTCGCCTCGACCACGGCGGCGACGGGCTATCACTATCTCTTAGGGATGGAAGCGCCTTATCCCTGGTACGACCTTCCGGTGGTGCTCGGCACGCTTGGCGGTATCGGACTTGTGATTGGTCCGATCGGTCTGTTGAAGGCCAAGTTTCAGCGCGACCGCGCCATGCAGGACGGCGCGCGCTTTGACGGCGATGCCGCCTTTATCGGAATGCTGTTCCTGACCAGCGTAACGGGTCTTCTTCTCATGGTGCTGCGCGCGACGCCGGCAATGGGACTTCTGCTGGCGATCCATCTTGGAGTTGTCTTCGCCCTGTTCTTCACCATGCCCTATTCGAAATTCGTCCACGGCCTGTACCGCTTCGGCTCCCTGGTCCGCTACGCCAAGGAGCGGCGGAGCCATTGACCCCGCTTAAGCCCTGCTAAAGAGGGGGCTTGCGGGGGTGAATACCAATGTATACGCTCATGAGAATGGCTCCAGCCTCGCCGAGGTTTGGGGCCTAAAAAGCAAGAAACGGCCGTAAAAAGCCGGTCCTTTGGGAGACAGCGCCCATGTCGAGCGCTCAGGTAGTAGAGTATGGAGCGGCGCCGCTAAAGCTCGGCGTCAGCCGTGAATTCAGCGCATTCGCCGCCAATCTTCGCTTCGAGGATCTGCCGGACGCCGTCGTGCACGAAGCGCGGCGCGGCGTCATGGATTGGCTCGGCTGCGCGATTGCCGGCAGCCGTCATTCGACGATCCGTCATCTTCTTGCCGGTGTCGGCGCGCTCGGCAGCTTGGAGCAGGTGCCTGTGATCGCGCAGGGCGGCAAAAAGCTCGGCATGCTGGAAGCCGCTCTCGTCAACGGCCAGATGGGCCATGTCCTCGATTTCGACGACACCCATATGGAAGGCGTCGTCCTGCACACGAGTTCGCCGGTTCTGGCGGCCTGCCTGTCGGCTGCGAGCTCGGGCACGTTTTCCGGCAAAGATTTGATCACCGCCTATGCGCTGGCGTTCGAAGCCGGTGTGCGTACCGGCAAAGCCGCGCCGACCCATCACGACGGCGGCTGGCATCTGACCGGCACCCTCGGCACGATCGCCGCCGGTGTCGCCGTGGCGCGCCTTCTCGGCCTTGATGAAAAGCAGATGACGCATGCGCTCGGCGTTGCGACGACGCAGGCCGCCGGCATGCAGCAGAACCGCGGCACAATGTCGAAATCCTTCCACGCCGGCCGTGCTGCGATGAGTGCCGTGCTGGCCGCGTTCCTGGCGCGCGAAGGCTTCGACAGCTCGGACGAAATTCTCGAAGGCCGCCGCGGTTTCGTGCGCATTTTCAGCACGCGCTCCAATCCGGACGTCATTCTCGACAAACTCGGCAGCGATTGGCACATCGTCCGCAACGGTTATAAGCCCTATGCGTGCGGTATTGTTCTGCATCCGGCCATCGATGCGGTGATCGATCTGCGCAAGCACAACATCGCGCCGGAACAGGTCGCGGAGCTGAAAGTCATCGTCAATCCGGCGACCGTCCGCATCACCGGTGTCGAAGATCCGCAGACCGGGCTTCAGTCGAAGTTCAGCATCTATCATTCCGCCGCCGTCGCTTTCCTAGACGGCAATGCCGGCCTGCCGCAGTACAGCGATCAGCGCGCGACCGCGCCGGAAGTCGTCGCCCTGCGCAAGAAAGTGCGCGTCGGGACCGATGACAGTTTCCGCCGCGACGAAGCGCATGCCGAGATCGTGTCGACCGACGGCCAGCGCTTCGAGGTTCATGTCGATCATGCGTCAGGTACGGCCGACAACCCGATGTCGGATGCAGCGATGGAGGCGAAATTCCGCCTCAATGCCGAACCTGTCGTCGGCAAGGACACGGCTGACAAACTGGTCCAGACCATCTGGACGCTCGACGCGCTGAAGGATGTCCGCGACATCCTCAAGCTCGCCTCCTGAATCCCGCGAGATTGATATGAAGCGCTCAAACCTATTCGGCGGTGATGTTATATCCGGCGCGCTGCTCGCAGCGCTCGGCGCCTATATTACGCTCGCCTCGGACCAGTGGACGATCATGGCCCATGACGGGCCGGGGCCCGGCTTCTTCCCGCTCATCTATGGCGTCATTTTGCTCGTGGGTTCGCTGGCGCTTGTTCTGATGGGCCTGTTCAAAGGCCCCGCGCCGCGCGAGGAGCCGCTCGATTGGGCCGGCATCCGCAAGGCGCTCGGCATCTGGCTTGTGTTCGCGCTGATGATCCCGGTCATGAAGTATTTCGGCTTCCTGATTGCGCTCGCCATTCTGATCTTCTTCTTCCTGCGCGCGATCTATCCATGGCGCCTTGTGCCGTCGATCATCGCTTCTGTACTGACGCCGATCGGTTTCTTCATCATTTTCCCGACGCTGCTCCATGTCGAGCTTCCGGTCGGCGCCTGGACGGGCTTCTGACATGCTGGACGGAGTCTACGGCCTCATTCACGGATTCAGCGTCGCGCTGCAGCCTTCGGTGCTCTTGTGGTGCGTCGTCGGCTGCTTCCTCGGCACTATCATCGGCATCCTGCCGGGCCTTGGCCCGGCCGCGACGATCGCGATCCTTCTGCCGCTGACCTTCAACATGGATCCGACCGGCGGCATCATCATGCTGGCGGGCATCTATTACGGCGCGAAATACGGCGGCTCGACCACCTCGATCCTTTTGAACATGCCAGGCGAGGCGTCATCGGTCGCCTCGTGTATCGACGGCTATCAGATGGCCCGCAAAGGCCGCGCAGGTGCCGCACTCGGCATTGCCGCAATCGCCAGCTTCGTCGCGGGCACGTTCGGCATCGTCATCCTGACGCTCCTGGCGCCGCCGCTTGCGGAATTTGCGCTGCGCTTCTCCTCGCCCGAATTCTTCGCACTCATGGTCGTCGGCCTGTCGCTGGTCGTCCTGCTCGCCGGCGATTCCAAGCTCAAATCGCTTCTGTCGCTGATCGTCGGCCTTTGGCTGACGAGCATCGGGACCGATCTATTCACCGGGCAGTCGCGCTTCACCTTCGGCTACTCCGAACTTGTCGGCGGCGTCGAGTTCATGGTGATCGCGGTCGGCGTCTACGCCATCGCCGAAGTGATGTCGTCGGTTGCGGCCGGCGAGAAGACCCAGCTTCTTCCGGTGCCGCGGGGCCTTCGCAACTATCTGCCGTCCAGGGAAGAGCTGAAGGCCTGCCGCTTTGCGTTCGTCAACGGCTCGATCGTCGGCTTCTTCATCGGCATGCTGCCGGGTGCGGCGTCCTCGGTTTCGTCCTTTGTCGCTTACGGCATCGAAAAGGCCGTCTCCAAGCGCAAGGAATTGTTCGGCAAGGGCGCGCCGGAAGGTCTCGCCGCACCGGAAGGCGCCAACAATGCGGACTCGAGCGGCGCCATGCTGCCGCTTCTGACCTTCGGTATTCCCGCTGGCGGCTCCACGGCGATCATGCTTTCGGCGCTGATTCTGTGGGGCTTCCGCCCTGGTCCGCTGCTCATCGTCGAGTCGCCCGATCTCTTCTGGGGTCTTGTCGCCAGTATGTATATCGGCAACGTCGTTCTGCTCATCATGAACCTGCCGCTCGTGCCGCTGTTTGCGCAGATTCTGCGCATTCCACTCGGGCTTCTGTTCCCGATGATCCTCGGCGTGTCGATCGTCGGCGCCTATGCCGTCTCCGGCAATCTGTTCGACGTCACCTCGCTCGCCTTCTTCGGCGTGCTCGGTTACGTCATGGTGCTGCTGGGCTTCCCGACGGCGCCGCTCATTCTCGGTTTCGTTCTCGGCGACAGCATGGAGCGCGCGCTCCGGCAGTCGCTCTCGATGTCCGGCGGCGATCCGATGATCCTCATCGATCGTCCGATCGCTGCGACATTCCTGGTTATCGCACTTTTGATTCTTCTTTCACCGCTCGTCGGCCGGTTGCGGCGGGCACGGAGTGACGTGGTCACTGCGCCATAGCACCAAAACACCCGGAAATATTGGGAGGATAGTATGAAACTCAAACATGTGGTTGCTCTGACGAGCATTGCTTTGGCGGGCACGTTCGCCGTCTCCGCCCAGGCCGAATGGAAACCGTCCGGTCAGGTCAACGTCGTTGTCCATACCGGCCCCGGCGGCGGCACCGACGCGTTCGGCCGCGCCATTCTCACGGCTCTCGAGAAGGACAAGGTCCTCGAGAACACCTACATCGTCCAGAACAAGACGGGCGGCGGCTCCACGGCTGCGGTCAACTATCTCGGCGAGAAGGCCGGCGATACGAACACGATCGCGATCTATTCGAGCGTGTGGGTCACGGACAGCCTCGTGCAGGCCGAAGCCAAGTCGACGATCCTGGACCTGACGCCGATCGCCAACCTCGTGCTCGAGCCGGCGCTCTTCGCGGTCAAGGCGGATTCGCCGTACAAGACGCTGAAGGACTTCACGGATGCGGCCAAGGCCAATCCGGGCAAGCTGAAGCAGTCGGGCGGTTCGGTCACGGCGCGCGACGCCGTTGTGCGCAACGTTCTGATGAAGAACACCGGCGCCGACTGGGCGTTCGTGTCCTTCCCCTCGGGCGGCGAGCGCGTTTCGGCGCTTCTCGGCGGCCATGTCGACATCATGATGATCGAGCCGTCGGAAGCCGGCGAGCTCATCCGTGCCGGCCGTCTGCGTGCGCTGGCTCAGGTTGCCGATGCGCGCATCCCGGGTTTCCCGGACGTCCCGACGCTGAAGGAAGCGGGCTTCGACGTTCCGAACGTCCCGCAGGCGCGTGGCATTGTCGGACCGCCGAACATGCCCGCGGATGCGGTCAAGTACTATGAAGCGCTGTTCGCCAAGGCGGCGAAGTCGGAGGGTTACACCAAGTACCTCGCCGATACGCAGCTCGACAATAAGTACATGGATTCGAAGACGCTCGGTGCCTTCATCAAGGAGTACCAGGGTAATCTTCGCACGATCCTGACGGGCGCCGGCGTCAAGGTCGTCCGCTAAAAACCAGATGGCCCGCTCTCCAACAGGAGCGGGCCATTTTCTTTTGTGCAGGTCTTTTTTGAATTGGGTTTTTGAACAGCGATGAGCGAGCAGCGTCAGGCCTATTCCGTTTCCGATCTCAGGACCGTGACGGAAAAGATCTTCCAGCACTGGAACGTGCCGGTCGAACATTCGATCACCATCGCCGACACTCTCATCTCGTCCAATCTGCGCGGCGTCGACACGCACGGTGTTGCGCGCATTCCCGGTTATATCGAGCGCTTTCGCACCAAGCTTGTGGAGCCGGTTCCGGAGATCAAGATCACATCGCGCATGCCCTTTGCGGCATCTGTTGACGGCGGCAACGGCATGGGTCCTGTCGTCGCGCAGGCCGCGATGCATGAAGTTCTGAAGCGCGCCGAGAGTTTCGGCATCGGCGTGGCCACCGCAAAGCACAGCAATCATTTCGGCACAGCCGCCTATTACGCCCTGCAGGCAGCGGAGAACGGCTGCATCGGCATCTGCCTGTCGCCGGCCTCCAAATCGCTGGCGCCGTTCGGCAGCATGGAGCCGCTCTTCGGCACGAACCCGATCGCCGCGGCAGCGCCCGCCGGCAAGCATTCGCCCTGGGTTATGGACATGGCGACGAGCATCGCCGCGCGCGGACATATCCGTCTCGCCGCGCGTCACGGCCAGGCCATTCCCGAAGGCTGGGCGCTCGACAAGGAAGGCCGTCCGACGACGGATGCGGAAGCTGCGCTGAAAGGCGTGATGCTGCCCTTCTCCGGCGTGAAGGGCTCGGCCATCGCCATGCTGATCGATATTCTCGGCGGCGTTCTGTCGGGCTCGGCCTTTGGCGGCGCGATCCGCGATATGACGCAGGATTTCACGGCGCCGCAGGATGTCGGCCATTTCTTCCTCGCGTTCCAGATCGAAGCGCTGATGCCGCTCGAGGAATTCAACGCGCGGATGGAAGAAGAAATTGCGCGCCTGAAAGCGCTGAAGCCGGCGGACGGCTTCAAAGAAGTGCTTTATCCGGGCGAGCCCGAGGCGCGGAAGGAAAAGCAGCGCTCGCGCGATGGCATTCCGCTCACGGTGCAGGTTGCGGACGCGATCCGCAAAGAGGCCGAAGAGGCCGGGCTCGGTTTCCCGAGCCCGGTGCTTGCTTCGGCGTAAGGACGCGCTTAGCGCATCCGCGTCGCTTCGAGCGTCTCGTAATTGGGTTCGAGGCCGACACCCGGCTTCGAGCCGACGCGCACGATGTTTCCTTCCGGCTTCGGAGGGTCGATGAACAGACGCTCGCCGACCTGCTGCATGCCGAGATGGAATTCGACGCGCCAGCCGTTCATGAGGCCCGCCATCGTATGCAGATTGAACAGAGGCCAGCCGCCGCCGTTTGCGATCTGAATGTTGAAGGCCTGCGCCATGTGGGCGATCTTCTGCGTCTCGGTGTAACCGCCATTGTAGCAGACGTTGGGCTGAATGATGTCGACGGCCTGGGCGTCGATCAGATCGCGCACACGCCAGCGATGGCCTTCCATCTGACCGGCCGAGATCGGGATATTGGTCGAACGGCGCAGATCGGCCATGGCGCGAAGGTCGTTCGCGTAGCAGGGCTCTTCGAACCACACGATCCCGAGATCCTCGACGGCGCGGCACAGAAGCTTTGCGTCGACCGGCGAGAATTTGTAATTGGCGTCGAGCATCAGCTCGATGTCGGGACCGATCGCCTCGCGCACCGCGCGGATGCGGCGTGCGTCCTCGGCCCAGCCGCCTTCATTGACGCCGACCACCATTTTCAGGCGCTCGATGCCCTTGTCGACCTGGATCTTGGCCGCTTCGGCGATCTGCTCGCGGTCATAGACCGGGAAGCCGAAGGTCACATAGATCGGCGCCCAATCGCGGTAGCCGCCGAGCAGCTGCGCGACCGTGCGGCCGGTCGATTTGCCCTTGATGTCCCAGCAGGCGATGTCGATGGCCGACAGGGCGAAGGACACGACGCCGGTGAAGCTGCGCATGTTCAGCGCCCACCACACCTTCTCATGAATGGCTTCGGTGTCGCGCGGGTCCATGCCGACGAGAAGCTCCTTGAAGTCCTTCTCGATGGCGGCGACGACCGACCAGGGCAGGAACTGGCCGCCGGTCAGGCCGATGCCGGTAATGCCCTCATCGGTGTGGACTTCAACGAACACGATCCGGCGGGTGACCACGTTCACCTTGAACAGCGGCAGCGGCACTTCGATGTGGTGCGGCGTTGCCTTGATATCCGTGATTTTCACTTCATTCCTCCACTTGGGACCCCCCAAGGGAGCCCCCTTAAAAACCCTCGTGACTTTCTGCACGCAATTGCATACCAATGAATACAGGAAACGTGAGGGCGGGCCAACCGCTAAAAAAGGAGCAGTAAATGGGTGTGGTCGATACGGCAGTCTCCGAAGGAACAGAGGCTCTCGCCACCTATATCAGCGGTGCTGCCAAGGCTTCCGTTCCTGACGATGTGATCGAAAAAGCCAAGCATCACACGCTGGATACGCTGGCGGCGGCCATTTCCGGCTCGCATCTGCGCCCGGGCAAGCTGGCCACCGGCTATGTCAAAGCCATGGGCGGCACGCCCGAATGCACCGTGATCGGCTCGACCTTCCTGACCAATGCCGTCAACGCTTCGCTCGCCAACGGCATCATGGCCCATGCCGACGAGACCGATGATAGCCATCTCGTCGGACGCTTCCACCCCGGCTGCGGCATCGTTCCGGCGGCTTTGGCCGCCGCCGAAATCTCTGGCTCGAACGGGCTTCAGCTGCTCAAGGCTGTCGCGCTCGGCTACGATATCGGCACACGCTTCAATGTCTCGCTCGGCCCGCGCAAGCTTTACGCCGGCGGCCACTCGACCCATTCCATCGGCCCGCTTTTCGGCGGGACGGCCGCATCCGCGACTCTGATGGGTTTCACGCCCGAGCAAGTGCGTTTTCATCTGTCCTATTCGGTGCAGCAGGCATCCGGCGCCCAGTGCTGGGCGCGTGACGATCAGCACACCGAAAAGGCGTTCGATTTCGGTGGCATGACGGCGCGCAACGCTCTGACCGGCGCGACCATGGTGGCCGCCGGTTTTACGGCCGTGGCCGACTCCCTGTCGGGCGACAACAACTTCTTTACGGCGGTGTCCAACGATCCGCGCCCCGAAGAGCTCTGGAAGGAGCTCGGCACGCGCTATGAGATCCGCGAAGCGACCATCAAGAAATGGTGCGTCGGTTCGCCCATTCAGGGCGCGATCGATGCGATCACGCTGTTGATGAGCCAGGGCCTGACCGCCGACAAGGTCGAGAAGCTCATCCTCGAACTGCCGGACGACCGCGCCAATCTCGTCGATGACCGCTCGATGCCGAACATCAATGTTCAGCATCTCGTGGCCCTCACGCTGGTCGATGGCGGCATGAACTTCGAAAGCTCGCACGATCATGCGCGCATGGAAGACCCCAAGGTCAAAGCCATCCGCCAGAAGACGACTCTGATCGCAAATCCCGAACTGACGACGGCCCTGCCGCCGCGCCAGGTCATCCTCCGCGTCGAGACGAAATCGGGCGAAAAGCTCGAACACCGGACCCATGCGGTAAAGGGCACGCCCGCCAATCCGATGACGCGGCAGGAAGTCGTCGAGAAGGCCATCGACCTCGTTGAGCCGACGCTCGGCCGGGTGCGCAGCCGCCAGCTCGCCGATCTCGTAATGGGTATGGAAAAGGTGGATCGCGCCGGCCTTGCTCTGAGACCGCTGCTCCAGCCATAAGGAAGCATCGAATCCACCGGTATACCGCCGGGGACCGATCTTCAGGGTGTTTCATGGAAGACAGGGACCTCCCGCGCGCTCAACTGGTCTACGCGACCCTCAAGGACATGATCCGCGACGGGGCGGTGCGTCCGGGCCAGCGCATGCGCGAAATCGAGATTGCCGAAGCTCAGGGCGTCAGCCGCACGCCGGTGCGCGAGGCGATGCACAGGCTCGTCTCCGAAGGACTGCTCGAGGCGAGTGCGGCGCGCGGCATCGCCGTCACCGAACTTTCCAAACAGCAGGTGCTGGAGCTTTACGCGCTGCGCGAATTCCTCGAGGGCGCCTCGGCGCGCTTTGCGGCGCAGCATGCCTCGCTTCCCGAGATGCGCGCGCTGCATGAGCTCATCGACTACATCAACACGATCCCGGAAGAAGATCACACCCAGCACGCCCAGCTGAACAAGCGCTTCCACGCCCAGATCGCTGAAGCGGCTCACAACACCTATCTCAGCCGCGCCCTCTCGCAGCTGTCGGATTCCCTGATGCTCGTGCCCGGCACGACCTTCCAGGCGAAAGGCCGCGTCGGCGATGTGCGCCGCGAACATCTTGCGATCCTTGCCGCCATCGACGCCCGCGATGCGGAAGGCGCCGAGACCGCGGCGCGCGATCACATCCGAAAAGCCGGCGAAGTGCGCCTGCAGATGCTGTTCGGACAGCGCTGATCAATTTCATCTAGCGGAGTAAGTATGTCTGCGTCCCCAACGAAAGTTCTGGCCGAGTTCGGTCTTGCCCTCGATGCCAAGGATATTCCGCAAAACGTCATGGACAAAGCGGCGGAGTCGATCCTCGATTCGGTCGGCGTTTGTATTTACGCCGCAAAACTCTCCTGGAGCCAGCCGGTCATTGACTATGCCCGCCTCAACGGCGCGGGTGGCGCCTCGACCATTCTCGGTACGAAATACAAGGCAAGTTCGCCGATGGCGGCTTTGGCCAATGGCGCGCTGGCGCACGGCTTCGAGATGGACAATCTTCGCCAGCCCTCCATGGGCGTGCATGCCGGATCGACGATCGTGCCGGGCCTTCTGAGCGTCGCCGACGAAATCGGCGCCAGCGGCCGCGACGTGCTCGCGGCCTTCGTCGCGGCCAATGAAGTCATGTCGCGCATCGGTCTTGCCTCGCACAACACGGCGGAAAAGCTCGGCTTCCATTCGCCGGGCCTGACCGGCCCGTTCGGCGGCGCGGTTGCCGCCGGCCGCCTTCTCAAGCTGACGCCGACCCAGATGATCAATGCGTTCGGCATTGCAGGCTCGCTGTGCTCGGGCCTTCTGGCATTCTCCAAGGCCGGGAATGGCGGCATGGTCAAGCGTCTGCACACCGGCCGCGCTTCGGAAAGCGGTGTTCTTGCCGCAAAACTCGCCGCCGCGAATTTCGAAGGACCGAATGTCATCCTCGAAGGCAAATACGGCCTCTTCGAAGCCTTCACGCGCGATCCGCATATGGACAAGCTTGTGGCAGGCCTCGGCAGTGATTGGGAAACGCTGAAGATCGCGGTGAAGTGCTATGCCGCGCATGTCACGGCGCACACGCCGGTGCAGACGCTTGAGGGCCTGAAAAACGAACACGGCTTCAAGGGCGACGATATCGCCGAGATTGCGGTGGCGACGAACGAGAAGGCGCTGAGCCATCACGTCATCCGGGAAGCAAAGGATGTCGCGACCGCGCAATACAGCCTGCCGATCGCGCTTGCGACGGCCTCTTACCGCGATCCGAAAGACCCGGCCTCGTTCCTCAACGACGCGCACAAGGACAAAGGCATCATGGATCTCGCCCAGCGCGTCGCCGTGACCCTCAACGAAGAGAGCCACAACAATCCGTGGGCGACGAAGATGCGTGTCGTGCTGAAAGACGGGCGCTCCTTCGAGGGCAAGCGCACGGATTTCCGCGGTGCGCCCTCAAATCCGATGAGCACGGACGAGCTCGACGCAAAATTCCTGCAGCTGACGACGGGTCTTGTCCCGGACGCGAAGGGGTTGCTGAAGAATTTGCGCGAGCTCGGCAAAGCGGCCGATATCCGCACGGTGATCGCCGGGACGATGCCGTAGAGCGCGATCCCGCATCGATTGAAAAGAGCCGAGGCCGCAAGGCCTCGGCTTTTTTGTTCAGGCGGTTGCGAGTTCCGCCGGATCGGGGCAAACGACGACGGTCGTCGCCACCTTGTAGAATTCCTCACCCGGCATGCCGACCCTGCGGGCGTGCTCGCGGATCGAGGCGCCGTCGCGGGCTTCATAGATGCAAAAGGTGCCGATCCGGCCATCCGGCTCGTGCACGACATAGCTGCGGATCCAGCGGACGCGGTCGGACATTTCCTCGGTGCCGATACGGGCGGATTTCGCTCCGGCGGCCTTGAGTTCTTCCAGATTGGCCCAGGCGCTGGGGCGGCGGATAACGTAGAGTTCCATCTTATTTCTCCGAAAACCTTGAGGGCGGCCGCAGGGTTTCCGCGGCCCGGAGATGGGTATAGATGTGCCCCCGACGGGGGTCCTTACCGCCGCCTGAGCAATTCCTGATCTTTGGGTTCCCGCCCCGTGACGTTCGCTTTTGGCCCTTTTGTGATCGACGATGCGGCCCGGGTTCTGCGCCTCAACGAGCGCGAACTGCATGTCCAGCCGCTGGTGTTCGATCTCCTTGTCTATCTGGTGCGCGAGCGCGCCCGCGTCATTTCCAAGGACGAGCTGCTCGAAGCGCTATGGCCCGGCGTTATCGTCACCGAAAATTCGCTCCAACGCGCGATCAGTACGTTGCGCACGGTGCTGCGCGAAGGCGATATGCAGGATGCGATCCGCAGCGTGCCGCGCGCCGGCTATCGCTTTTGTCTTGAGCTCGTCCCGCCCCCGGATGCCGCAGAAGGCGGCGACGATCTCACGCAAGCGCGTCATGCAGCCGAGGCCCGGCTCTGGAACGAAGCCGCCGTGCTGTATTCGAAGACCGATGCGGCAACGCTGTCCGGAACAGATCTCGATCAATGGGCGCTGGCGCTGCAATGCGCGGGCAATCCCTCGGACGCCGTGCCGGTCTTCACGCGCGCGATTGCTGCACATACGCAGAAGGGCGATCTCAACGCCGCCGCCGAAAGCGCGATCTCGCTCGCCGGCGTTCATCTCGAACGCAACGAGCTCGCCGTCGCAAAAGGATGGACGGCGCGCGCCGCCGAACTGACGGCGCAGAATGAAGCTTCGCGGGCGAGGGGTCTTGTGACCTGGATGCAGGCCCGCATCGCGGGTTCCGAAGGCAATCCGCGTCTTGCGCATGAGAAAGCCGAAGCCGCTTACGCCATCGGCCGCGGAAATGGCGATGTCGGCGTTGAAGCGCTTGGCCTGATGTATCGCGGCTTTTACCGCCTGAGCCTCGGCGATACCGCCGCCGGTCTCGAAGATCAGGACCACGCTTCGGCACTGGCGCTGTCGCACACGCTCGATCCGGTGACGGGGGGCACGCTCTTCTGCAACATTCTCTGGGCCTGCCGCACCTTCTGCGACTGGTCGCGTGCGACGCAATGGACGCTCGGCTACCGCCAATTTTGTACGGATAGCCGCATGCAATTCTCCGGCTCATGCGAATTGCATCGCGCCGAAGTGCTCGGCGTTCAGGGATCGCTCAAGCAGGCGCTCGGCCATATCGAAGAGGCGCTGGCGCGTCTTCAGAACGATGCGCCTTGGGCGCGCGGCGACGCCTATCGCGTCCTCGGAGACATTCAGTCCGCGATCGGCAACACGGATGCGGCGCGGGCGGCTTATGAAAAATGCTATGCGCTCGGCTGGGATCCCGAACCCGGCTATGCGCTGCTGCTCCTCGCGGAGGGTGAGGCCGAGCAGGCCTATGCGGCGCTGGAGCGAAGCCTGATCGGGCAAGGCTGGTGGACGCTGCAGCGGCAGGGCATGCTGCTGGCGCATCTCGCGCTCGTCGCCGCGCATGCGAGAAAGCCTGAAAAGGCGCAGGCGCTGATCGATGATCTGGCAGGGCAGGAAAAGCGCTGGCCCATGCCGTCGATACGCGCGCTGACCAACGAAGCCGCCGCCATATTGGCAAAGCAAAGCGGCGATCCCGATGAAGCGCGGCGCCGCCTTCATCTGGCGCGTCAGCTCTGGACGGGTGTCGAATGCCGGCTCAATGCAACACGGCTGCGGCTCGAGATCGCTGCGGTCGCGCTCGATGCCGGAGATGTCTCGGGTGCGTCCTCGGAATTGCGGGTCGCGTCCGCCGATGCGCAAGCGCTGGGCTCGGCAAAACTTCAGGAACGCTGTGCCGCACTGGAAAAACGGTTACCGAAAAGCGCGTGATGTGATCAGGTGCTTGCCGCTCTGACGCTGTCGGCCAGAACGCGCGCCACATGTTGCGCTTCGCGTGCCGACAGATCGCCGATCTGATGGCGGCAGGACGTGCCGTCGGCAACGATCAATGTCGCCTCGTCCGCGGCGCGCACGGCTGGCAGGAGCGAGAGCTCGGCCATCGCCTTTGAAACCTCGATCGTATCGGCGCCATAGCCGAAGGATCCCGCCATGCCGCAGCAGCTCGATTCCACGGTTTCGACCGTGAGGTCAGGTACAAGGCGCAGCGTCTTTTCGACCGCGCCCATGGCGCCGAAGCTCTTCTGGTGGCAATGGCCGTGCAGCAGCGCCTTTCCGGCGATCGGCGCGAGCTTCAGTTTGAGATGTCCGGCATCCGCCTCGCGGGCGATGAATTCTTCGAACAGAAGGAAATTCTTGGCGAGGCGTTTGGCGCGCTCGTCCTGGAACATCGCCGGGACTTCGTCGCGGAATGAGAAGACGCAGCTCGGTTCAAGCCCGACCACCGGCACATCGGCATCGATGAACAGAGCCAGCGCATCGAGCACGCGCTGGACTTCACGCCGCGCCTCATCGACGCGGCCGACCGAGAGGAAGGTGCGGCCGCAGCAGAGCGGACGGCGATTTCCGTCATTGGGCACCGCCAGATGCACGCGGTATCCGGCGGCGAGCAGCACTTCCAGCGCGTCCTCGGCGTTTTCGCGCTCGAAATAGCGGTTGAACGTGTCGACGAAGAAGACGACCGGTTTGCCGTCCTTCGGGCCGAGCGCATTGGCCGGGATGTCGAAGATGTCGCCGCGCCAGCGCGGCAGTTTGCGCGAGGCGGCAAAGCCGGTGAGCTTTTCCGTCAGTTTCGCCGCGCCGGGAATAAGATCGCGCAGATTGAGGAGGAACGGCACCTTCGCCGCATAGGGCGCATAGCGCGGCATCCAGCCAACGAGATAATCGCGCAGCGAATGGCCGAGTTTTTTTGCCCGCGCCGACAGAACCTCGATCTTCATGCGCGCCATGTCGACGCCGGTCGGGCATTCGCGGCGGCAGCCTTTGCAGGAGACGCAGAGCTTGAGTGTCTCGGCCATCTCGTCGGAGGTGAAAGCGTCGGGGCCGAGCTGGCCGGAAATCGCAAGGCGCAACGTATTGGCGCGGCCGCGCGTGACGTCCTGCTCGTCTTTGGTGACGCGATAGGACGGGCACATCGTGCCGCCGGCAAGTTTGCGGCAGGCGCCATTATTGTTGCACATCTCGACGGCGCCCTGGAAACCGCCGCCTTTGCCGGTGAAGGCGGACCAGTCGAGTTCCGTCTTCATCTCTTCGGGCTTGTATTCGGGCCCGTAGCGGAACAGCCAGGTGTCGTCGAATTTTGGCGCGCGAACGATTTTTCCGGGATTGAGGAGCGAGGACGGGTCGAATTTGTCCTTCACTTCCTCGAACGCGCGAACGAGACGGCTGCCGAACATCGGTTCGTGGAATTCCGAGCGCACGATGCCGTCACCGTGTTCGCCTGAATGCGAGCCTTTATACTCGCGCACCATGGCAAACGCCTCTTCGGCGATGGCGCGCATTTTCTTGACGTCGATATCCTGACGGATGTTCAGCACCGGGCGCACATGCAGGCAGCCTTCGGACGCATGCGCATACCAGGTGCCGCGCGTGCCGTGCTTCTGGAACACGCCGGTGAGGCGCTCGGTGTAATCGGCAAGATGCTCGAGCGGCACGGCGCAGTCTTCGACGAAGGAGATCGGCTTACCCTGATCCTTCATCGACATCATGATGTTGAGGCCCGATGTGCGAACATCGGCGATGGCGGCCTGAAGACCGGGATCGTAGATATCGACGACGCCGCCCCATTTGGCGCCGCTTTTGTCCCAGCCGAAACCGAGATCGCCCATCAGATCATGAAGCTGCGTGATGCGGCGCGCATTCTCGTCTTCGGTCTCGGCGAACTCGACGAGCAGCACGGCATCGGGCGTGCCGCGGACGAACTGCTCCAGCGTCGGTCGGAACATCGGAATGTCGCGGGCCAGCTCGATCAGCGTGCGATCGACAAGCTCGACCGCGATGGGGCCGAGTTTGACGAGATGCTGGGCCGCATCCATCGCTTCATAAAAGGAGCCGAAATGGCAGGCGCCGAGCGCGCGCTTGCCCATCAGCGGCCAGAGCTGGATTTCGATATTGGTCGAAAAGCCGAGCGTGCCTTCCGAGCCAACAAGTATGTGCGCGAGATTGTTTGTCTCGCCGGGGATCAGCGCATCGAGATTATAGCCGCCGACGCGGCGCTGCACTTTCGGGAAGCGCGCGTCGATTTCGTCTTTCTCGCGCCGTCCGATATTGAACAGCTGATTGGCGAGCGGGCGCAGCGGCGAGGCGTTCGACACATCGGAAAGATCGGGACGCACTTTGCCGAAATTGGCTTTCGATCCGTCGGCGAGGACGGCGTCGATAGAGATGACATTGTCGCGCATCGTGCCGTAGCGCAGCGAACGTCCGCCGCAGGAATTGTTGCCCGCCATGCCGCCGATCGTGCAGCGTGAAGCGGTCGAGACATCGATGGGAAACCACAATCCGTGCGGACGCAGTTTGCGGTTCAACTCGTCGAGCACGATTCCCGGTTCGACCACGGCTCTTTTGCCGGTGACATCGAGCTCGACGATTCCCGTCAGATGCCGCGAACAGTCGATAACCAAGCCCGTATTGATCGTTTGCCCGCATTGCGACGTTCCGCCGCCGCGCGCCGTCACCGGCACCTTTTCCTCGCGCGCGATCTGCAGCGCCAGCTCGGCTTCCTCGAGCGTTTTTGGCACCACCACACCGGTCGGAAGCATCTGATAAATCGAGGCATCCGTCGCATAGCGGCCGCGGCTGAACCGGTCGAACAGGATCTCCCCGCCAAGTTCGGAAACAAGGCGCCTTTCCAGGGGGGAGACCGGCCGGGCGATCATTTTTGTGGGCACCTTTTAAAAGCTTTGCTTGACTGCTTTTTGCATTCATAATTCATTTCGGCAAGCCCAGACGCCCATTTTTCGAACCGGAGTACCTTTATGACCGCCAACACCCCGCGTACCGCCGGGCGCCATTTCCTCCAGATCCCGGGCCCCACCCCGGTTCCGGACCGGATTCTGAGGGCCATGGACATGCCGGTGCTCGACCACCGGGGCCCCGAATTCCAGCGCCTGGGCAAGCGCGTGCTCGAAAACATCAAGGGCGTCTTCAAGACGAAGAACCATGTTTTCATCTATCCGGCCTCCGGCACGGGCGCCTGGGAAGCGGCGCTCACCAACGTCCTGTCGCCCGGCGACAAGGTGCTGATGTTCGAAACGGGGCATTTCGCTACGCTCTGGAAGAACATGGCGCTGAAGCTCGGCATCGAGCCGGTATTCATCTCGTCCGACTGGCGCACGGGTGCCGATCCCGAAGCACTTGAGCAGAAGCTGCGCGAGGACAAGAACCACGAGATCAAGGCGGTCTGCGTCGTCCACAACGAAACCTCGACCGGCTGCGTCTCGCCCATCGGCAAGATCCGCAAGGCGATCGATGCCGCCGGCCATCCGGCTCTTTACCTCGTGGACACCATCTCCTCGCTCGCCTCGATCGACTATCGCCATGACGAATGGGGCGTCGACGTCACTGTTTCGGGTTCGCAGAAGGGCCTGATGCTGCCGCCGGGCCTCAGCTTCAACGCGGTCTCCGAAAAGGCCCTGAAGGCGTCGAAGACTTCGAAGCTGCCGAAACTTTTCTGGTCGTGGGAGGAGATGATCCCACACAACAAGAACGGATTTTTCCCTTATACGCCCGGCACTAACCTCTTGTACGGCCTCGATGCTGCGATCGACATGCTGAACGAGGAGGGGCTTGAGAATGTGTTCGCGCGCCACGACCGGCACGCCGAAGCGACGCGCCGCGCGGTTCGCGCCTGGGGTCTCGAAATTCTCTGCCGCGTGCCGGAGCACTATTCGTCCTCGCTGACGGCGGTGCTCGTGCCGGACGGTCACAATGCCGATGACTTCCGCGGCCGTGTGCTCGATGCCTTCGACATGTCGCTCGGAACCGGCCTCACCAAGCTGCAGGGTAAGGTGTTCCGCATCGGCCATCTCGGCGATACCAATGACCTGACCATTCTGGGCGCCCTGTGCGGTGTCGAAATGGGCCTTGCACTCGCCGGAATTCCCCATAAGGAAGGTGGCGTACAGGCAGCGATGCAGTATTTTGCGGCGCAGGCGGGCAAACCCCGGAGCATTGCCGCGGAGTAGGCCGGGTCTGACATAACCGGGCGGGAGAGAACGCAATTGGTCGAACCAGGGCTCATCTCAAGGCGCAGCCTTCACGGCGAACTCGTCGATCTCCTGCACGACATGGTGCTCGAAGGTGAGCTCCGCCCCGGCGACAAGATCAACGAACAGGCGCTGTGCGCCCGCTTCGGCGTTTCGCGCACGCCTCTGCGCGAGGCGCTGAAGGTTCTGGCTTCGGGCGGGCTTGTGATTCTCGCGCCGAACCGCGGCGCCAGCGTCGCTTCGATCTCGCCGCAGGAAATCGATCAGCTCTTCCCGATTATGGGTGCGCTGGAATCGCTTGCCGGCGAACTTGCCTGCGCCAAGATCAACGATGCAGCGGTCGCGCGGATTCAGAAACTGCACGACCAGATGGTCAAGCATTACAAGAAGGGCGAGGCCGGTCCTTACCTCAAGCTCAACCGCCAGATCCACGAAGCGATCTTCGATGCGGCGGGCAATGCCGAGCTGACGCAGCTCTATCATACGCTGATGGTGCGCACGCATGCCGTCCGCTTCACCGCCAAGAAATCGCCCGAGCGCTGGGACGAGGCGGTGGAAGATCACGAACAGATGATGAAGGCGCTGGAGACGCGCGACGGCAAACGCCTGGCGCAGATTCTCAAAGACCATCTGCGGCACAAGGCGGCGATGGTGCATGAATCGCTTACCACAGCGAGAGCTTCGGCCGCGGAGTAACGCGCTTGGTTTCGCCGGCACCTGCCCGCGCGGGCGACGAGATCGGCTCGATCGACACTCCGGCGCTGATCGTCGATCTCGACGCGCTGGATTTCAACATCGATGCAATGGCAAAGCATGTTCGCGTCTCGAACATGATGCTGCGCCCGCACGCGAAAACCCATAAATCCGTGGAGATCGCGCGTCGTCAGTTCGCGGCCGGCGCCATCGGCCTCTGCTGTCAGAAGGTCTCGGAAGCCGAGGCTCTTCTGCCGAGCGGCGTGTCGGATATGCTCGTCTCCAATCATATTGTCGGCGCAGCAAAGCTCGACAAGCTTGCAGAACTTGCGCGCAAAGTGCGCATCACGACTTTGACTTCCGATACCGCGCATGTGACGGAGCTCGCGGACGCGGCGCGGCGGAATGGCGTGATCTTCGAAATTCTGATCGAGCTCGATGCGGGTGATGCGCGCATGGGGCTCGGCGATGAAAGCCAGCTTCTGCCGCTCGCGGAAGCGATAGCGGCCTCGCCGCATCTCAAACTGCGCGGGCTTCAGGTCTATAACGGTCCGTTCCAGCATCTGCGCCCGCAGACAGAGCGTGCCGCGGCAGCAAAAGAAGCAGGGCAACGCGCTCTGTGCGCGCGTATCGTGCTCGAAAGCGCGGGACTTCCCTGCGATCTTATTTCGGGCGGCGGCACCGGAACCTATGCGGAAGATACATCGGTCGGCGCCTTCACCGAATTGCAGCCGGGCTCGTACGTTTTCATGGACGGGGACTATGCGCGCAATTTCTCCGCCGACGGTTCTTCCTATCGCCCGTTCCGTCAGAGTCTGTTCGTCCTGACGCGCGTGCTGCGCGCTGCGGCGCCCGATGTCGTTTATGTCGATGCCGGCGTCAAAGCGCTCAATCTCGACAGCGGCATGCCGACGCTGCACGAGAGACCCGATCTCGTTTTCACAAAAGCCAGCGACGAGCAGGGCCGCATCGAAACGCTGCCCGGCGGCAAGACGCCCGCATTGGGTGAACTTCTGCATATCGTGCCGTCGCATTGCGATCCGACGGTCAATCAGTTCGACTGGATGGTCGCGGTGCGCGGCGGACGCGTCACCGATGTGTGGCCGGTCGATGCGCGCGGATGCGTTCTGTGACAAAGCCGCGCCGTTACGCGTTCGTCGCCGGCCGTTGGGATTCGACGCTGACCGTCATCGATATAGAGGCCGCCCTCGCTGGCAATCCGTCCATCGTCAACCGCGTGCCGACAAGCCTCACCGGCGCCTGCTCTCTGCCGGTCAGCATGGCGTTCGACGACGCGCGCGGACGCGTCTTTGTCGTCAATCACGGCGGACGCGCGACGCGAGAAGCGGTCTCGATCATGCCGCACGGCCATCGCGGCACGATCGCGGTGATCGATCTTGAGCGGGCGCGCAATCCGGCGCAGGGCGAGGCGCTGATCGACGAGATAGATGCCGGCGGGCATGGGCCGGTCGCCGCTGCTCTGACGCCCGATGGAAAGCATCTTCTCGTCACGCTTGCCGAAGGCGAGGGGACGGAAGACGGCGGATATCAGATCGCGGTTTTCGATGCCGAGACGCTTGAGCTGAAGGCCCGAACCGCGCTTGCGCATGCGGGAGCGCCGAGCAGCAAGCCGTCGCCTGATGCGAGTTTCGGCGCGTTTCCCGATCCGAACGGCATTGCGATTTCCGGCGATTATGTTTTCACCGCCAATGGCGGCAGCTCGGATATCTCGGTGCTGCTTCTGTCATCCGTCGTCGAGGGCCGGGTGGATGCGGAGATCAACCGTATCAAATTGCCGAGCGGGCCGTTCGGAATCTGTGTCGATCCGTCCGGAAGACTTTTGGCCACAGCCGATCGTGAAGACGCGAAGACCGGGCGTCTCGGCGATACCGTTTCGATTGTCGATCTCGCCGCGGTGAAATCGGCTTCGAAAGCGGCGGAACCGATCAGCATTCACGCCGGTACGGACAATGGCGGCGGCGCGCGGCCTTTCGTGCCGGTCTTCTCGAATGACGGCCGGACGCTCTACATCACCTGTCAGGCAGCGAACACGCTCTCTGCGGTCGATATCGCCGCGGCTTTGGCCATAGAACCCGGCGCCGAGCGCCGCCTTTCGCTCACCCACCCCGCCGGGCGCGCGGCATCTCCCCGCGGCCTCGCCATGAGCGGCGACGGAAGCCTGCTCGCCGTATCTGGCGGCACGAAAGGCGTGCCGGAGAGCGGCGTTGTTTGGTTCGTTTCGACCGAAAAATTTGCTGTCCGGGCGGCGGTGGCCGGCGTGGGTAACGAACCCTATCTTGTTGCAATAGAAGAATTTTCCTGAATTTGAGCAAAACGGAGCAGTAGCAACGGGGCTCTTCCCATCAAACTGGACTCGTGCCAAAGTGCATTCATAATTCAAAAACCTGCAGTTCAAAGAAAACTGCAGTCTTAAGGGAGGGCACAATGTCTGTTTCACGCAGAGAGTTCGTGGCTGGGGTTTCCGCAGCCACAGTTCTGGCCGCTTCGAGCGGCCGTGGTTTTGCGCAGGCCTGGGTGCCGACGCGCGATGTCGAACTCGTCATTCCGTTCGGTGTCGGCGGCGGCTCGGACCTTCTCGCCCGCATCATCGGCAAGATCATTGTCGAGGAAAAACTCATCCCGACGTCGCTCGTGATGAACAACCGTCCGGGCGGCGGCGGCGCCGTTGGCGTCGGTTATATCTCGGCCTCGAAGGCCAAGGACCCGCACACCATCGTTCTCGTCAACGGCACGACGCAGATCACCCCGATCCTGAAGCCGGAAGCGAAAACGCTTTCCGAAGTTCAGCCGATCGCCAATGTCATGCTCGACGACTTCCTTCTCTTCGTGAGGGGCGATTCGAAATACAAGACGATCAAGGAGTTCGCCGACGACGTGAAGTCGAAGCCCGACAAGACGGTGAACTTCGGCACCGGTGGTACGACCGACGTGATGGGCATCACCATCTTCTCGCGCGCTCTCGGCAAAGAGATCAACCCGGTCAACTTCAACTCGGGCGGCGAAGCGCTCACGGCTCTGCTCGGCGGTCATGTCGACGGCTGTGTCGGCAATCCGCTTGAATTCATGGGCCATCTGAAGTCCGGCGCGGTGCGCGCGCTCGGCGTCTTCCGCGATACGCGCTTTGCGGCGTTCCCGGATGTGCCGACCATGAAGGAATCCGGCATCACGGTTCCGAACTTCCAGATGTGGCGTGGCCTTGCGATGCCGAAGGGTGTCGATGAAGCGGCACAGGCCTACTGGCAGGGCATCATGAAGAAGGTCAACGAGTCGGCGACGATGAAGAAATACATCGCCGACAACGTCGCGACCGAAGCCCCGATCTATGGCAAGGACTTCGAGAAGTTCCTCGCCGATCAGGAAAAGCTCTACCGGGATCTCCTCGGCAAACCGGCGTGATGTGAAATGAAGCTTACGGCAATCAAGGGCGAACTCGCGTTCGCCGCACTTTTCGCCGTCGCTGGGCTGGTCTGGATCGTGGGCTCTTTCGAGCTCCCGTTCTGGGCCGGCTTCGCGCCCGACTCCGGCTTCTTGCCGATGGTCTACGGTGTTCTCCTTCTCGCCTTTTCCGCGGCGGTGATCGTCAGCCTGTTTACGAACCCGCCCGACACGACGGGGCGCGAACCGCTGAAGAAGAGCCTCCAACTCCTCGGCACGCTGGTTGTTGGCGTGGGAGCGATCAGTTGGCTCGGCTTTGCCATTCCGCTCTTCGGCATGATGCTGTTCATGTACGCCTATGTGGAGCGTCTGCCGATCGTGCGGTCGGTGATCGCGTCCTTGGCGACAACCGGCGTCCTCGTTCTGATCTTCGAGCACTGGCTGGCGATACCGCTGCCGCTCAGCCCCTGGGGTTTCTGATATGGAATCGTTTATGGACCTCATGGGCGGTTTTCAGACCGCTCTAACGCCCACCAATATCTTGATGTGCTTCCTGGGCGTGTTCTTGGGCCAGCTCGTCGGCGTTCTTCCCGGTATTGGACCGTCCGCTGCCATCGCGCTTCTTCTGCCGCTGACCTTCGGTGCCGATCCGACGGCCTCGCTCATCATGTTCGCCGGTATTTACTACGGCGCGCAGTATGGCGGCACGCTGACCTCGGTTCTGATCAGCGTTCCGGGCGAGAGCTCGACCGTCATGACCAGTATTGACGGTTATCAGATGGCGCTGAAGGGCCGCGCAGGTGCGGCTCTCGGCATCGCCGCCATCGGCTCGTTCATCGCCGGCACGATTTCGGTTCTCGGCCTGACTTTCCTTGCGCCGCCACTTGCGGAAGCAGCTTTGGCCTTCGGCCCGCCGGAATATTTTGCGCTCGTCGTGCTCGGTCTGATGGCTCTTGCCGCTGTCAGCGGCGGCTCGGTCGTCAAGGGTCTCGGCGCGGGCGTTGCGGGCCTTCTGCTCGCAACCATCGGCGTCGATCCATATTCTGGGACCATGCGCTACGATTTCGGCCAGCTCTGGCTGCTCGACGGCATTGAGTTCATCGTGCTTACCGTCGCTCTGTTCGGTGTCGGCGAAGTGCTTGCCACCTGCACGACGGCGACGGAGCGTCCGGTCGCGGAAGTGAAGAATGTTCTTCCCACCCGCGACGACTGGAAGCGTTCGCAGATGCCGATCGTGCGCGGTTCGCTGATCGGCTTCCTCGTCGGCGTTCTTCCCGGCACCGGCGCGACCATGGCGAGCTTCATCGCCTATATCGTCGAGAAGAAAGTCTCGAAGCATCCGGAAGAGTTCGGAAAGGGCGCCATCGAAGGCGTTGCCGGACCGGAATCCTCGAACAATGCGGCGGCGGCCGGCGCCATGGTGCCGATGCTGGCGCTCGGTGTTCCGGGTTCGGGCACGACGGCCATCATTCTCGGCGCGCTGATCATGTTCGGTCTGCGCCCGGGTCCGGAGCTGTTCACGCAGAATTCCACGCTTGTGTGGGGCGTCATCGCGTCGATGTATATCGGCAATGTGCTGCTCCTCATCCTCAACCTGCCGCTTGCGGGCCTGTTCGCGCAGTTCCTGAAAGTACCGTACAAATGGCTCTACCCGCCGATCCTTGCGCTGTGCATTGTCGGCGTGTTCTCGCAGGCAAACAGCCTTGAGGATTGCTGGCTCCTCGTTGCCTTCGGCGCGCTGGGCTGGGCCATGAAGCGCTTCGACTGGCCGGCCGCGCCGATGATTCTCGGCCTCGTGCTCGGTCCGATGTTCGAGTCCTCGCTGCGCCAGTCGCTGACGATTTCGCACGGGTCTCCGGAAATCTTCCTGACCCGTCCGATTTCGCTGGCGCTGATCGTCTGTGCCGTTCTGTTCGTCACGGTTCCGGTCGTCGCCCATCTCATGGGCAAGAAGACCTCGGCTCCGGCAGGCGGGTGCGCATGAGCATCAAGGACAGGATCGGGCTCGACCTCAATCAGCGCATGCCGCTTGAGCCGGGCATCGATCTGGCGATCAAGGAGAAGATCCGGTTCCTGAATATTTGTCTGGACCCGGAGCCGGAGCTTCTCGATCCGAAAAACCCGCGGCTGGCGCAAGCCAAGAAAAAGCTCGCGGATCATGGGATCACGCTCGGTCTGCATACACTCTCGGCGATGAATACCGCCGAGGGCTCGCCCTTCCTGGCGCGGGCGGCGGATGCCTATCTCGCCGCCTATCTCCAGGCGGCGAAGGCGATCGGCGCTCCCTGGGTCATCATGCATGGCGGCTATCATTTCACCGCCGACAAGCAGATGCGCATGGAGCTTGCCGTCGAGCGCCTTACGCGCGCGTCGAAGATTGCCGAAAGCGAAGGCGTCAACATCCATCTCGAGAACATGAACCCGGAGCCCGCAGGCGCCGAGGTGAAATATCTCGTGCACGATGTCGAGGAAGCGAAGTTCTATTTCAAGAACCTGACTTCGCCGTCGGTGCGCTGGGTGTTCACCACCAATCACGCGCATATGCTGCCTTACGGCATTTCCGGCTTTGTTGAGCAGATGGAAAAAGCCGGCGTCGGTGTCGATCGCATCGGTGAGGTGCGCCTTGCCGACAATCGCGGCGAGATCGAAGAGCATCTTTATCCCGGCACCGGAAACCTGGATTTCGGCGCCATGTTCAAACTGCTCGAAGGCCGCGGCTATCGCGGTCATTACATGCAGGACTACATGACTGTGCCGGACATGGTGAAAGGCCGGCACATCGTCGCCGACCTTGCCGATGGGGCGCTTGCTCGCGTGGGAGCCTGAACCCCGGGGCCTTTCCAGCCTCTCTCCGCTCGAAAGACCCGAGAAAGCCGCGTATTCCGCCCCCGGATGCGCGGCTTTCTTTTTACGAGTTGATCTGCATCAAAACTGCGATGTGCCGTCCGCCTATAAAAATCCGGCTGGGATGGAGATCGATGCCATGATGAAGAGAGCTCTGACTCTACTCGCCCTTTCGGCCGGTGCGGTTATGTTTTTCGGCCCCGCCGAAAACGCGCAGGCCGTCGTTTACTGCACCTATGTGGACTATCCCGCGAATTGCGTTGTCAGGCCGGGTGTCGTCCTGCGCCGCGCAGTTTGGTGCACTCATATCGACTATCCGCTCGGCTGCGTGGTCCGGCCCGGCGTTCGGCTGGTTGCCCGTCCCGTGGTGCGGGCGGTCACTCCCGGAGTCGGCAGGCCGGGTGTTCCGGGAAATCGCGGCGGCCCGGTGAACAGGCCCGGCCGATTCTGAACCTTAAAGCTTGAAAGGCCGCGCATTCCGCCCCGGATGCGCGGCTTTCGTTCGCGCTATATATCGATCATTCAAGTAGACAATCTAGGAAAGTCATGCGTATTATGTGAAACAGATAATTTAACGCTAGAAGTACGGTATTTCACATGGCGCAGACCGCAGAGATCGTATCGCTGAGCGATTACAGGCAGGCGCGAGCCGCCGCACGCACGCAGCAGGACAGCGTTCCCGGATTCGAGTTTCCTCTCGCCGGACCGTTCATGATGGTCTGGGCGCCGGTCGTCTTCGTACCCTTCATGCCGCAAATGCCGCAGACAGCTCAGCAAGACGAACGCCCATGAATCAGCGGGCGCTCGCAATGGAAGAGCCGCAAGATCCGGCGGCGGAACTGCCGGCGATTGTCGGACGCAATCTGCGCCAATTGCGCATCAAGCGCGGCCATTCGCTCGAGCGCCTCGCAAAACTCTCCGGCGTCAGCCGTGCCATGCTCGGCCAGATCGAAACCGGCAAGAGCGCGCCGACCATCAGCCTGCTCTGGAAAGTCGCGACCGCGCTCGGCGTGCCGTTCTCAAATCTTCTGGCGACGGAAGCCTCGTCCGGCACGGTTCTTTTGCGCAGCGAGGACGCCAAAATCCTCAGCTCGAAGGACGGGCGTTTTACGACACGCGCGCTGTTTCCGTTCACCGAAGAGCGCAAGGTCGAATTCTACGAACTGCGCATCGCGCCGCATCATCGCGAGAACGCCGAAGCGCATGCGCCCGGCACGCGCGAAAATCTCATCGTCTCGCAGGGCGCCGTCGAAATCTCGGTGCAGGGCAGCCGCCCCGTCGCGCTGGCGCAAGGAGACGCGATTGTCTTCGATGCGGACGTACCGCACGCCTACCGCAATCTCGGTCCGACGGAAGCTGTGCTCTATCTGGTCATGACCTATGTCGAAACGGTCGGCTGAAGACGCAAAAAAGCCGGCCCTAGGGCCGGCTTTCTGCATTCGGTCCGAGCGGGCCTTAGGCCTTCATCGGCATGCAGCACATCATCATGCCGCCGCAGCACATCATCATCGGCATGCCCATCTTGTTCATGTTCATCATCTGCTGGCAGCAGGCCATGAACATGTCCTTCATGGACGCATCCATCGGCATCATCTCGCAGACCATGCCCTTGTCGGTCATTTTGCAGGAGACGGTGCACATCATCATCGGCATGGGTATCGGCATGCCGTTCATCATGCCGCCCATGTTCATCATCGGCATCATTCCGCCCATCATGGGCATGCTCATCGCTGCATTCGTCATGACAATCGCTCCGCGGGTCTCGATCTCGGGAAACGCGGTCGCCGCGTCTCGTCCCGGTCATCGCTAGAAGCCGCGCCGCGCCGCATCAATCGCTTTGTCGGTAAGGTTTTATCTTTCCTCCGTTCGGGACGACCGTCCCGCCGCGGAACCGGACGAGGCGTCCAATGAATTTGCCGAATGTCCAATATAACGGAAGCGGTCTCTCGCATGCCGTTTCGGAATGGGCGGTGCCGGTCGGTCTCGTCGCGCTTTGGGAGGTGCTGGCGCGCACAGGTTTTGTGGCGCCAAACGTGCTGCCGGCACCGTCCGCCGTAGCTCTTGCCGGATGGGAGGCGCTGCTCTCCGGCGAGCTTGCCGCCAATATGTGGATCTCGACACTGCGTGCGCTGAGCGGGCTTCTCGTCGGCGGGTTGATCGGATTCTTCTTCGGTCTTGCGAACGGCCTGTCGTCGCTGTCCTACCGCTACACCGACACGACGCTGCAGATGATCCGCAACGTGCCGCATCTGGCGCTCATCCCGCTCGTTATCCTGTGGTTCGGCATCGAGGAAGAAGCGAAACTTTTCCTCGTCGCGCTCGGCGTCTTCTTCCCGATCTACATCAACACGCTGCATGGCGTGCGCAGCGTCGATCCGCAGCTGATCGAAATGGGCCGCGCCTATGGCATGTCGCGCTGGGAGCTGGTGCGGCGCGTCATCCTGCCCGGCGCGCTGCCGTCGATCTTTGTGGGCCTGCGCTTTTCGCTCGGCATTATGTGGCTGACGCTGATCGTTGCCGAAACGATCTCATCGCAATCGGGCCTCGGCCATATGGCGATGGAAGCGCGCGAGTTTCTCCTCGTCGATATCGTCGTCCTCGCCATCATCATCTACGCGCTGCTCGGCAAGCTCGCGGACTACATCGCCCGCGTTCTCGAACGCGCATCTTTGCAATGGCATCCCTCTTTCCAGAATCGAGGCGCATCATGACAAGCATCGCGGCCCGCACGCTGATCGAGATCGAGGATGTTTCCGCGCCGGAGCCGCAGCGCGCGGCCGTGCCGGTGACGCTGCACGAGGTCGGCCGCAGCTTCGGCGACAAGCAGGTTCTGAGCGGGCTGAACCTGCACATCCCCGCCGGCCAGTTCGTCGCCGTTGTCGGAAAAAGCGGTTGCGGAAAATCGACGCTGCTGCGCCTTCTCGCCGGTCTCGACCGGCCGTCGCAGGGGCGGCTCAGCATTGGCGATGGCGCGGGACACGATGCGGCGCGCATCATGTTCCAGGAACCGCGCCTTCTGCCCTGGCAGCGCATTATCGGCAATGTCGAGACCGGCCTGCCGCATGTGCGCAACGGTGCGCGGCGCCGCGAACTTGCGGCAAGCCTTCTGTCCGAAGTCGGGCTTGCCGATCGCGCCGATGAATGGCCGTCCGTTCTGTCCGGCGGGCAGAAGCAGCGCGTCGCTCTGGCGCGCGCGCTTGTCAGCCGTCCGCGGCTTCTGGTGCTGGATGAACCGCTCGGTGCGCTCGACGCGCTGACGCGCATCGAAATGCAAAATCTGCTTGAGCGCATCTGGCTGGAGCAGCGCTTTACCGCGGTGCTCGTCACGCATGATGTGTCGGAGGCACTGGCGCTCGCCGATCGCGTGCTCCTGATCGATCACGGTGCGATCGCGCTCGACATCAACGTGGCGCTGCCGCGCCCGCGCCGCCGCGGCTCGGCAGAGCTCGCAAAGCTCGAAGGCAAGATTCTCGACCGCCTCTTCGGCGAGGAGAGCGTAAGTACAGAGCCGCGCCAGAAACGTCTTGCCGGCGAGCGCAAACTGGCCGCCTCGCAATAACAACATATCAAAAATGTTAGTTATTTTTATTTCTTGACTTGTTTTGTAGATAATAGAAAAGTGCATGGGCGGATCGTTCAATCCGCCGCGGTTTTGATGGGACAGCTTGCTCCGCGTCACCAAGGCTAAAGCGCCACGACGAGTTTCGTGGGTGCCCGGAACAGGAGTTGGCCGATGACCCGCAAGTGCTGTCGACGCTGACGCGCCGAACCCCAAACTGAAACCGCCCGCGGCAGAGCCGGGGCACATTCAAGGATCGACATCATGACCAATATCACACGCCGCGCGGCGCTGGCCGCGGCGGCAACCCTTGCACTCACCCTGAATTCGGGCGTGAGCTTCGCCGCCGACAAGACCGTCGTCATCGGCTATCAGACTTCGGTCGAGCCTTCGAAGGTCGCGCAGGCGTCCGGCGAATATGAAAAGGCGACGGGCTGGAAGATCGACTGGCGCAAATTCGACTCGGGCGCCGACGTCATCGCCGCGCTTGCTTCGGGCGATGTGCAGATCGGCTATGTGGGCTCGAGCCCGCTCGCCGCTGCCGCCAGCCGCGAAGTTCCGTTCCAGACGATCTTCATCGCCGGCCTGATCGGCGACTCGGAAGCGCTCGTCGTGTCCAACAAGTCCGGCATCAAGGAGCCGAAGGATCTCGCCGGCAAGAAGATCGCCGTGCCCTTCGTCTCGACGACGCATTACTCGCTGCTCGCGGCGCTGAAGCACTGGAACATCGATTCCAAGAGCGTTCAGATTCTCAACCTGCGTCCGCCGGAAATCGCGGCGGCCTGGGAGCGCGGCGATATCGACGGCGCCTATGTGTGGGATCCGGCGCTCGGCAAGGCGAAGGAAACCGGCTCCATCCTCGTTTCGTCGAAACAGGTCGGCGAATGGGGCGCGCCGACGTTTGACGCCTGGATCGCGCGCAACGATTTCATCGAAAAGAATTCGGATGTCGTGAAGCAGTTCGTGAAGGTCACCGGCAAAGCCTATGAAGCCTATGCCAAGGACCCGAGCGCCTGGGACGCGAAATCCAAGCAGGCGGCGGATATCGCCCGCCTCACCGGCGCTAAGGCTGAAGAGGTTCCCGCTCTTCTGACCGGCTACCACCTCCCGGGACTCACCGAACAGGCCTCTCCCGCGCTGCTGGGCGGCGGCACGGTAAAAGCCATCGCGGATGCGGCGGCCTTCCTCAAGGAGCAGGGAAAGGTTCCCTCCGTGCTCCCTGATTACTCGGCCTATGTGACGAAGCGTTTCGTCACCGAAGCGACCGCCTCGCGGTGATCCCCGACTGGGCCCGGCTCCTCACGGCCGGGCCCATTTTCTTATCAAGGCCCATTCTTCTCTAGGTAAGTACGATCATGAGCGCGATTGTCGAGCACATCTCAGATGACGGGCCGCCCGATGTGGCGCCCCTGCGTCTGCCGCGCCTCGAAGCTTTCCACATTTCCCTCGCCACGCTGTTCGCTCTCCTTCTGGCGTGGTGGGGCATCACGGCTGCCGGGCTTGTGAAGCCGCTCTTCCTTCCTGGCCCGGTAGCCGTGCTATCCCAATTCGTGACGGTGACGACCACCGGCTATGTCGATGCGACGCTCGTCCAGCATCTGATCGCAAGCCTCGGCCGCGTTTTTGCGGCGCTTGTTGCATCCGCGCTTATCGGCGTGCCGATCGGTTTTGCCATCGGCCTCAGCCGCATCGGCCGCGGTATTCTCGATCCGCTGCTCGAAATTCTTCGGCCCATTCCGCCGCTCGCTTATCTGCCGCTCGTCATCATCTGGTTCGGCATCGGCGAAGTGTCGAAGGTTCTGATCATCGGCATCGCCATGCTGGCGCCGATTGCGCTGTCGACCGCGTCCGGCGTCCGCGCCGTCTCGAGCGACTATATCGAAGCCGCGCGCCTGCTCGGCGCCAGCGAAACGCAGATCATCCGCCAGATCATTTTTCCGAGTGCTCTGCCGCAAATCCTCACCGGGGTGCGCATTGCGCTCGGCGCCGGCTGGTCGACGCTCGTTGCCGCCGAACTCGTCGCGGCGACACGCGGCCTCGGCTTCATGATCCAGTCCGCCGCGCAATTTCTCGTCACCGATGTCGTCATCATGGGAATTCTCGTGATCGCCGCCGTGGCGTTTCTGCTCGAAACCTTGGTGCGCATCGCCGAGCGCCTGCTCGTGCCCTGGCACGGAAAACTTTGAAAAGGGGGAAAGTCACATGATCGTTTCAAGGCGCATATTCGCGAACCTCGTCCTCGCAACCCTTGCGGCGACGATCGCAACTCCGGCTCCGGCGCAGGATAAGGTCGTGCGCATCGGCCATCAGAAGATCGGCGCTTTTGCGCTGCTGAAGCCGACCGGCCTTCTCGAAGAGCGGCTGAAGAAACTCGGCTACAGCGTGACCTGGACGGAATTTCCCGCCGGTCCGCAGCTTCTCGAGGCGGTCAATGTCGGCGCGGTTGATTTTGCCCATACGGGCGAAGCGCCGCCGGTCTTCGCGCAGGCGGCCGGTGCGCCCATCGTCTATATCGCCCATGAGCCGGCAGCTCCTGCCGCCGAGGCGATCCTTGTTCAGAAGGACAGCCCGATCAAAAGCGTCGCCGATCTGAAAGGCAAGAAGGTCGCGCTCAACAAAGGCTCGAACGTTCATTACCTCCTCGTGAAGGCGCTGGAGAAGGCCGGGCTTGCCTACAGCGATGTCGAAGTCGCGTATCTGCCGCCGGCCGACGGGCGCGCCGCGTTCGAGAAGGGCGCGGTCGATGCCTGGGTGATCTGGGA
Organism: Terrihabitans soli; assembly: GCF_014191545.1. GTDB lineage: Bacteria > Pseudomonadota > Alphaproteobacteria > Rhizobiales > Methylopilaceae > Flaviflagellibacter > Flaviflagellibacter soli. The sequence goes on from NZ_AP023361.1 coordinate 392,716, forward strand.
GCCCTTCCGCGCTGCCGCCGAAATCGCGACGGGCGCACGCACTCTCGCCGATGGCACGGGCCTCGTCTCCAACCACGAATTCCTGTTCACGACGAAATCTTTCGCGGCCAACAACCCGAAGGAAGTCGTCGATACGGTGCTCGCCGCATCGAAAGAGATTTATGCAAAGGCGCGCGCCGATGTGAAAGGCACGGCCGAAACCTATAGCCGTGCCGTCGGCATTCCGGCCGCCGCTTTTGAGGCGAGCCTCAAGCGCAAGAGCCTCGATATCGTGCCGATCAGCGACGAGATCCTCGCCCAGCAGCAGAAGATCGCCGACACCTTCCTCGAACTCGGGCTGATCCCGAAGGCGATCACCGTGTCGGACGCCGCGTACAAGCCGGCCTCGTAAAGGCCGTGAAGGAGAGCATATGACGATTACGAAGAGCGCGTCCGGCATCGAGCCGGCGCAGGCGGCGAAGGTTCTGTGGTTTCTGCCGACACATGGCGACGGGCATTATCTCGGTACGTCCGAAGGTGCCCGTCATGTCGATATCAACTATCTGAAGCAGATCGCGCAGGCGGCCGACACGCTCGGCTATTTCGGCGTTCTTCTGCCGACGGGGCGAAGCTGCGAGGATAGCTGGATCGTCGCGTCCGCGCTTGCGCTGCAGACGCAGAACCTGCGCTATCTCGTGGCGGTGCGTCCGGGACTGCTCTCGCCGGCGGTTGCGGCGCGCATGACGGCGACACTCGACCGCGCCTCGAACGGGCGTCTTCTGATCAATGTGGTGACGGGCGGCGATCCGGTCGAGAACAAAGGTGATGGTCTCTTTGCGCCGCATGCCGAGCGCTACGAGATCACGCGCGAATTCCTGCATGTTTATTCCGCCCTCTTGCGCGGCGAGACGGTGAACTATTCCGGCAAGCACATTCAGGTCGAAGACGGAAAGCTCCTCTTCCCGCCGCTGCAGGAGGGCGGGCCGCCGCTTTATTTCGGCGGATCATCGGGCCCCGCGCTTGATGTCGCCGCCGAGACGGTCGAAAAATATCTGACCTGGGGCGAGCCGCCGAAGGATGTCGCGGAAAAGCTCGCCGCAGCGGATGCGGCGGCAAAAGCCAAAGGCCGCACGTTCAGCTACGGAATCCGCCTTCACGTCATCGTGCGCGACACGAATGAAGAGGCCTGGGCTGCCGCCGACAAACTGATCAGCCATCTCGATCAGGAAACGATCGACGCCGCGCAGAAGATTTTTGCGCGCTATGATTCCGTCGGCCAGCAGCGCATGGCGAAGCTGCATGGCGGCCGCCGCGAAAATCTCGAAGTCAGTCCCAATCTCTGGGCCGGTGTCGGTCTTGTGCGCGGCGGAGCCGGAACGGCGCTTGTCGGCGATCCTGAGACCGTTGCGGCGCGGATCAAGGAGTACATGTCGCTCGGCATCGATACCTTCATCCTCTCCGGCTATCCGCATCTCGAAGAGGCCTACACGTTTGCGGAGAAGGTCTTCCCGCTGCTGCCGCTCGATCATGCGGCGCGCCCGCGGAACATAAGCGCAAAGACGGGAACGCTTGGAGAGATCGTCGCCAATTACCTACCGCCGGAGCGGCGCCAGGCGCAGTCCTAAATCTGTTTTCAGTCAATAGTTTAGCTTTTTATCGGCAGCTTTCGGCTGCGCGGGAGCTGCCGCGCAACCCTTTGGCGCTTGCGGAATCTGCATTATGAATTCAAATTCTGCCCATGAGCCGGCTGCGGGGCCGGGCGCACATGCAGAGGGCTGCGATGACCGCCTATAATGTCATGATCTTCGGGGCGTCCTACGGATCGCTCCTCGGTACCAAGCTGGCTATGGCCGGCCACAACGTCACGCTCGTTTGCCTCAAGAGCGAGGCCGATCTCATCAACACTGAAGGCACGCGCGTGCGCATGCCGGTGAAGGGTCCGCGCGGGCCGATGGAGATCGAAGTCCATTCGCGCAATCTTCCCGGCCGTATCCGTGCGACGACGACGGCAGAGGCCGATGTGAACGCTCACGATCTCGTTGGCCTTGCGATGCAGGAGCCGCAATATGGCTCGCCCGGCGTGCGAGAGCTGCTCGAAGCCGTCGCGGATTCGAAGAAGCCGTGCATGTCGATCATGAACATGCCGCCGCTGGCTTATCTGAAGCGCATTCCCAAACTCGGCGCAGATAAACTTCGGTATTGCTTCACCGATCCGAGCGTCTGGGACCGGTTCGATCCCGAACTCGTCACGCTCTGCAGCCCCGATCCGCAGGCGTTCCGTCCGCCGGAAGAAAAGTCCAATCTTCTGCAGGTCACGCTGCCGACGAATTTCAAGGCGGCGCGCTTCACCTCGCAGAAGCACACAGATCTGCTGAAGGTTCTGCAGAAAGACATCGAAGCCGTGCGTTTCGATAGCGGCGAGGGCCCGGTCGAAGTGCCGATCAAGCTGAAAGTGCATGAATCGATCTTCGTGCCGCTCGCCAAATGGGCGATGCTGCTTACCGGAAATTATCGCTGCGTCGAACTCGAATCCGTCCGCTCGATCCGCGATGCCGTGCACTCCAATCTCGCGGAATCGCGCGACGTCTATGAGTGGGTGCAGAAGGTCTGCATCGGGCTCGGCGCGTCGCCGGACGACATGGTGCCGTTTGAGAAATATGCGAATGCCGCAACGGGCCTTGTGAAGCCGTCGTCTGCGGCGCGTGCGCTCGCTGCCGGTGCGCCGAATATCGAGCGTGTCGATCTTCTCGTGCAGTCGTCGGCCGCAGCGCTCGGCCTCAGCCATCCCGTGGTCGATCGCACGGTCGCCTATGTCGATGCAAAGCTTGCGAGCAACCGCCGCCGCGCGGCCTAAAGAAAAGTAGTTTTGAGCAGGATCAAGGCCCCGCGATGAGCGGGGCCTTATTCGTTGACGTCATGTCGCTATGCGAAGGAGCGAGGCATGTCATCCGCGATTTCCGATCTTGCGCATCTGCGCCGTATCCGCCTTGAGCTGGCCCGCGAGAAGGGCAATCCTGAAGGCAATTCCGGCTATGGTTACGAAGTCATCGCCGCTCTCACACCGGACGGCCGCATTGATGCCGATCTTTGGAAGGAGCAGCGCGACCGTTTTCGCGTTCTGCGCTTCCGGCCAGACGGCGACAAGGATTTTGGCCATCTCGTGCGCCGCCCGGGCGGAAGCTGGGCGTTCCTCTACGACATCGCAGGCGATAGCGAGCTCGAGGCGGGCCATCATTTCGAAGACGAGCGTTTCGTCGTCGGAGAATATGTGGCGATACGCGAGGGAGACCGGCAGACGCATACCTATCGCGTCGTGTCGGTGGAGCGCCCGTGATGTCCGCGCCGTCAGGGGAGCGGATCGATGGGGATCCGTCCGGCGATAAAGGCCATGCCTGCTCGAAAAACTGCCCAGGCTGCAAGGAGCAGGAAGGGCAGGCACAAAAGGCCGAGGCCGAACTGCCAGCGCCAGTGATGGAACCCGTCATCGGGCGGGTAAGCCATAGCGAGCGACGGGTCGCCGGTTGCGGCAGCAATATTCATCAGTTCGATCATGGCGGGCTCCCCGGAAGCCCCGACCCTGCGATAAGACGCGCCGTCTGGCCTTGACGCACGTCAAAGACTTTTCAGCTGTCGCCTGAAAGCGCAGCTCCGCCGGCAATCGACATGCGGACGAGATCGGCGAGGTTCTTCGCCTGCATCTTCGTCATGACATGAGCGCGGTGAATTTCGACCGTCCGCGCACTGATGCCGAGCTCATGCCCGATCACCTTGTTGGGGTTGCCCTTCACAAGGCTGCGCATGACTTCCTGCTCGCGCTGGGAAAGGCGTCCATAGCGCTCAACGATGTCGTGGCGGCCATGTTCTTCCGGAGAACCCGTGTTCGCGAGCGCCTGGTTTACGGCGGCAAGAAGGCGCTCGTCGTCATAGGGCTTCTCGATGAAATCCGCTGCGCCCGCTTTCATCGCTTCGACCGCGAGCGGCACATCGCCGTGGCCGGTGATGATAACAACACACAGATCGGGCCGTTTCGTCTTGGCGCGGCGCAGAAGCTCGATACCCGACATGTCCGGCATCCGCACATCGGCGATCACGCAGCGGCATTGCGAAAACTCTTTGGAGTCGAGAAAGGCCGGGCCGGATTCGAACGAAGCCGGCCAGAAACCGGAGGTCGACAACAGAAAGCTCAACGATTTGCGTGCGGGCTCGTCATCGTCCACGACGCAGATCAGCTGGTCCACGGCCATGAATTATTCTCCCTCGGCAATCGGCAGCGTGAATTTGAAAGCGGTGCCTCCGCTGTCCGGGCTCTCGACCCAAATCTCGCCGCCCTGCGCTTCGATGATCGTACGGCAGACCGAAAGCCCCACACCCATGCCCTCCTTTTTGGTCGTGACGAAAGGCTGGAACAGGCGCTCGCGGATCTCGGGCGAAATTCCCGGGCCGGTATCCTCGATCCGCACGACCGCGAGGTCTTCCGAATGGCGGCTGCTGGCGATCAACAGCGATTTCTCGTCGCTGTCTTCCATCGCCTCGATGGCGTTGCGGACAAGATTGAGAACGACCTGCTGCACCTGGATGCGATCGACAAAGACATGATCGACATCGCGCGCAAGATCGAACCGGACGGACACGCGCGCCGCTTTGGCGCCGACAAGCGCCAGCGCGCTCGCTTCTTCGATGAGGCGGCTTAGCGGAACGATTTCGCGTTCGGCTTCGCCGCGCGTCACGAAGCTGCGCATGCGGCGGATGATTTCTCCGGCGCGCAGCGCCTGTTCGGCGGCAAGTTCAACCGGCTCGGCAAGTTCCAGCGCGGTGGGGTCGGTCTTGCCGCGCAGGATGTTGCGTATGCCCTTCTGATAATTGGTGATCGCCGACAGCGGCTGATTGAGTTCGTGGGCCAGCGTCGATGCCATTTCGCCCATGGCGGAAAGGCGCGAAATATGGATGAGCTCGGTCTGCAATTCCTGCAGCCGCGCTTCGGTCTCCTGCCGCTCGGTCAGATCGCGCACGAAGCCGGTGAAAAAGCGCCGGTCGGACCGGACTTCGCCGACGGCAAGTTCCATCGGGAAGGTCGTGCCGTCTTTCCGCGCGCCGACGACGATGCGCCCTTTGCCGATGATCCGTGCTTCGCCGGTGTCGAGATAGCGTTCGAGATAGCTGTCATGCTGGCTGCGATAGGGTTCGGGCATCAGCATCGAGACGTTCTTGCCGATGATCTCGTCCGGGTGCCATTGAAACAAGCGCTCCGCCGCGGCGCTGAAGGAGCGCACCAGGCCGCGATTGTCGATGACGACCATCGCATCGGGGATCGTATCGAGAATGGATTTGAGATGCGCCTCGCGGCCGCGCAGCACATTATTGGTGCGCGCGAGTTCCTGATTGCGGCGCAAAGCGCGCTCGCCCAGCAGCGAGATGATGGCGCCGTTGATGGCAAACGCCCCGGCATAGAGCAGGGGCGCGGTACTCAAATCGGTTTGCCACGCGCCGTAGATCCCGAGTGCCGCGCCGAGCGCGGTGATCGTAAGGCCGACAAACGCGCCGCCGAGGAGGGCGCCGACAACGACCGCCGGCGAAAGATAGAAATAGGCGGTGATCGAGTCCGCCGCCGGCTCGAAAATCAGGCGCGCGGCAAAGCCCGCCGCGAGCAGGGCCGCGGACAGAAGAAGGGGCTTGAGGGTGAGTTTGGTCTCGGAAGTGTCGTCTTCGAGCCGGTGTTCGGCCGTCATGTTCTATCCAATCGGGGCCACGGAACATGGCTCATCCGGACGGCCAATACGGTAAGGCCCTTAGCGTCAAACCTTATTTTGCGAGAGAGGGTTTCACAATATTCCGGTTCAGGCATCGAACCCGGAGGTTTCCATGATCAGCCTGACCGCCACGTCCCGTCCGCTCGCCGCAGGCGGGCCGCCCCCCGGGATCAAAATGGTGCATGCGGAGCTGCCCTTTGTCGGCTCGATCCCCGGAGAGATCGTCGAATTCGAAGCCGACAGCGAAATCCACATCGAAGGCGACAAGGCGGTTTATGCTTACCGGGTTCTTTCCGGTGCGGTGAGAACCTTCTCGCTCCTCGCCGATGGCCGCCGGCAGATCGAGTCCTTTCATTTCGCCGGCGATGTGTTCGGCATCGATATAGGCGATGTTTACCGCCTTTCGGCAGAGGCCTGCTGCGATACGCGCCTTCTCGTCATCAAGCGCGCCCAGATCGAGGCGGCCAGCCGCAAGGATTGCGGCGCGGCCCGCGAGCTCTGGTGCTGGACGGCGCAAGCGCTGGAGCGCGCGCGGGTGCAGATGCTGCTTCTCGGCCGCAAGAGCGCGCTTGAGAAGGTCGCGAGCTTCCTGGTCGATATGGCACGCGAGCGGCATGAGGACGGCGTTCTCGAACTGCCGATGTGCCGAACCGATATTGCCGATTATCTCGGCCTCACCATCGAAACCGTTTCGCGCAGCCTCAGCCATCTTGAGCGCGCGGGCGCCATTGCACTGCCGGCGACGCGCCGCATCGAGCTCCGCAACAAGCAAAAGCTCGGAGCGCTGGCGCTGCAGTCATGACGCGGATTCTCGTTCTTCAGGGGCATCCGGACACGCGGTCATCGCATCTTTGCCACCAGCTGGCGGAGGCTTATGCGAGCGCAGCGGAAGAGAACGGTCATCTCGTCCGCCGGATGGAGCTCGGCAAAACGGATATTCCGATTTTGCGTTCGCGTGCCGAATGGGAAAGCCGCAATGTTCCGATCGATATCGGACGCGCGCAGGAAAGCCTTGTCTGGGCCGATCATCTTCTGATCGTCTTTCCGCTCTGGCTCGGCGATATGCCGGCACTGGTGAAAGCCTTTTTCGAACAGGTGCTGCGCCCAGGCTTTGCCGTTTCGGGCGATGTTGGGTCAGGTTTCAAGCCGCTGCTCGCGGGACGGTCCGCCCGCATTGTTATGACGATGGGCATGCCAGCCTTTGTCTATAAATGGTATTTCGGCGCGCATTGCCTGAAATTGCTGCAGCGCAATATCCTGCGCTTTGTCGGCATCAAGGCCGACAAGACGACGCTTATCGGCAGCGTCGAAAAACTTACCGAGCGTCAGCGTCTTGAAAAGCTAAGTGAAATGCGCAGGCTCGGCGCCGCAGCCTGCTGATGTTCGCGCCGCGATAGATCGGCGCTCGCTCTTCACAACCGATCGTCACCGTAGTGACATGTTCGCGCGCTTCACTCTCGTTGAATCGTTGATTTATCCCCTGTGGGGCGCGTCGTCATTTCGACGTCACGCATTCCCGCTTGACTGCAGGCGGCGTCGATGCGGCGCCCGGATGCCCTCACGCGTCTCGTGCTCTTGGCATCCCGTACCGGGGGAGATTTCAAACATGTTCCGCAATACAGCTGCGGCCGCCATCGGCGCCGTATTGACACTGGTTTCGCTGCCGGCTCTCGCCGACAATTTCAAACTCGCGGTCACCGACGTCGAAGGCCTCGAGCGCCTTCAGACCGAATGGGGTCCGTTCAAGGCCGAACTCGAAAAGGCCACCGGCCACACCTTCGAGTTCTTCCCGGTCAACAACCGCACGGCGGCCGCCGAAGCTCTCCGCGCCAAGCGCGTCGACTTCGTCGTCACGGGCCCGGCCGAATATGTCGTGATCAACAAAGTCACACAGGCCAAGGCCCTGATCGGCCTGTCGCGTCCCGATTATTTCTGCGGCATCGTCGTCATGGCGAACTCGCCCTATACGAAACCGGCCGATCTCAAGGGCCAGAAATTCGGCATGGACGATATCGGCTCGACCTCGGGCCATCTTTGCCCCTCGCAGCTCCTGACCGATTTCGGCGTCAATCCGCTGAAGGATCTGTCGGGCATCACCCACACCTCGCGCGCCGTTGCGCATGAAGCCCTGAAGCGCGGCGACGTTGCCGCCATCGGCGTCAACTATACGAGCTGGCTGAAGAACCGCGGCAAGGACACGAGCGTTGCGCAGGGTTCGTTCCGCGTCATCGCCCGCTCGGGCGATCTGCCGAACGACGTTCTCCTCTACGGTGCGCATGTCGATCAGGCCAAGGCCGAAGCGATCCGCAAGGTCGTCATCGACAACAAGGCGAAGATCGCTGAATCGATCATCTCCGTCGGCGGCGAGAACGAGAAGTTCAAGGGCATGGATCTCGTTGCCATCGAAGACAAGAACTACGACCCGGTCCGCAAGATGTTCGCGGCCATCGGTCATCCGCAGTACTCCGAGTTCGTAGGCGAATGAGCCTCGCTTTCGCGCTCGACGAAAGCACTGCACCGGCGCTTAACGCGCCGGTGCAAGCTGCTGTCGAAATCCGGGTTCGCGCCCTCGCAGCCGGCTACCGCACGCGCGGTCCGGTGTTCTCCGATATCGGTTTCGATATCGCCCGCGGCGAACGTGTCGCGCTGGTCGGCTCCAATGGCGCCGGCAAATCCACGCTGCTGAAAACATTGATGGGCTTCGTCGCGCCGTTGGACGGATCCGTCGAAATATTCGGCGAAGAGATCAACGCCATGACGCCGTCAAAGCTGCGGGGTTTCCGCTCGAAGATCGGCTTTGTCGCGCAGAAGCACAATCTCGTCTCGCGGCTCTCGGTCCTTTCAAACGTTATTCACGGCACGCTCGGCGCGCGCTCCGGTCCGAGCCGCTGGGTGCAGGCTCTGGCGCCGCAGCAGGTGCGCGCCCGCGCACTCGCAGCGCTCGATCAAGTCGGGCTTGTCGATCTCGCCCTTCGCCGCGCCGATTGCCTCTCCGGCGGCCAGTCGCAGCGTGTTGCGATTGCGCGCGCGCTCGTCAACGAACCGCGGCTCATTCTGGCCGACGAGCCGGTCGCGAGCCTTGATCCCGCCGCCGGCGAAGACGTCATGCAGGTCTTCGAGGAAGTGACTCGGGCGGCCGGCGCAACGCTCGTCTTCACCACGCATAATCTCGATCATGCGACGCGCTATGCCGGCCGCGTACTCGGCCTTTGCAGCGGCGGCATGAAGATCGACAGCGCCGTCGATAAACTTCCGGAAGGAGGCCTTCGTGGTCTCTATAGCTGATACGGCGCGTCACGCGCTGCCGGGACGGTTCGAGCGCCCCTCGGCGCTCGCTTTTCTTCTCTATGCCCTCGGCATCGCGCTGATCGTGTGGGCCATCGACGGGTCGGGCTGGTCGATCGAAGAGCTCGGCAAGGGCATCCCGTCCTTGGCCGATTTCCTGTCGCGCTGCTGGCCGCCGAGCTTTGAGCGCATCGACTCGCTGTCGAAGGCCTTGATCGAAACCTTTCAGATGGCGGTCTCCGGCACGCTGACCGGCATCATCCTGGCGCTGCCTCTGTCGATTCTCGCCGCGCGCGGTCTCACGGGAAGCCGCATCTTCGGCTCGATCTCACGCGGATTGTTTGCGCTCTTCCGCACCGTTCCGGATCTCGTCTGGGCGCTGATCTTCGTCATCGCCGTCGGTCTCGGCCCGTTCGCCGGCACGCTGGCGATCGCCGTCGATACCGCAGGCTTTGCCGGACGCTTCTTTGCGGAGGCCATGGAGGACGTCGACAAAGGGCCGGCGGATTCACTCCGCGCCCAGGGCGTGCGGCGTTCGGATGCGATCTTCTGTTCGATCATTCCGGCGGCCATGCCGAGCTTCATCACAACAAGTCTGTTCGCGCTGGAAAAATCCGTCCGCTCCTCGGTCATTCTCGGCCTTGTCGGCGCCGGCGGCATCGGCCTCGAGCTGAAAGTCGCGACGGATATGTTCGACTATCAGACGGCGGCGACGATCATTCTTCTGATCTTCGCGCTCGTTCTCGTCGTCGAACAGGCAGGTTCTTTTGCGCGCAAGCGCGTCATTGAGGGTTAAGGGGGCTGACATGAAAACCGATACTGCACATCTTGCCTGGAATTCTCGCTGGGCTTCCGAGACCGGCCGCGCCGACTGGCTGACGCCGGATATGGATGTCGTTGAACTGTCCGAGGCTCTGCTCGCGGGCGGCAAGACCAAGCGCGCGCTCGATCTCGGCTGCGGCGTCGGCCGTCATGCGCTGCATTTCGCGCGTCTCGGTTTCGAGACCTATGCCATGGATATGGCGGAAGCCGGTGTGTCTGAAGTGCGCGCCTCGGCAGCCGATGCGGGCCTCAAGATCGTGACGGAAGTTGCGCCGATGACGGCGCTGCCCTTCCCGGACGGTCATTTCGATTATGTCCTGTCCTTCAACGTGATCTATCACGGCGATCTGCCGATCGTGCAGCAGGCGGTGTCGGAAATCCGCCGCGTGCTGAAGCCCGGCGGCATCTATCAGGGCACGATGCTGTCGAAGCGCCACCGCGCCTATGGCGTCGGCACCGAGGTTGCGCCGAACACCTTCGTCGTTGATGATGACGAAGACCGGGGCCACCCGCACTTTTATTGCAATGCGGCCGAGCTCGTATCCTTGTTCGAAGGCTTCGAACTGAAATCGCTCGTCGACAAGTCGCACGAGAAGCCGAACACCTGGCACTGGCATCTGAGCGCGGAAAGGCTCTGAATATGGCGCTGATCGAGGTCAATCAGGGACAACCGGAATCCCCTTGGTATAACGCCGAAGGGCTCTCCGAAGTACCGACCATCCATCCTTCGGCCGTCGTGCTACGCACGCGCGTCGGTCCCTGGACCTCGATCGCCCGCGCCAACGAAATATCCGACTCGGATTTTCTGGATTGGTCCTATACGTCCGCGCATGTGATGATCTTCAATGCCGAGATCGGCAAGTTCTGCAACATCGCTGCCCAGGTCCGCATCAATCCGACCAATCATCCGATGTGGCGCGCGACGCTTCATCACTTCACCTATAGGGCGAAGTGCCACCATATGGGTGAGGACGACAAAGAGATTTTCGACTGGCGGATGAAGAACCGCGTCAAGATCGGTCCGGATGTGTGGATCGGCCATGGCGCAATCATCATGCCGGGCGTCAATATCGGCACCGGTGCCGTCATCGGCTCCGGTTCGGTCGTGACCAAGGATGTGCCGAATTATTCCATCGTTGTCGGCTCGCCTGCGCGCGTCATCAAACGGCGCGCCGATCAAGCGACGGAAGAAGCGCTGCTGCGCATCAAATGGTGGGATTGGAGCCATGCGCAGCTGACAGCGGCGCTGGACGATTTCCGCAAGCTCGACATTGCCGAGTTCGCTAAGGCCTATGACCGCATGCCGGCGGAACTGCGAAGCGCGTGATCTCGCGCAAAAACTAATCAGCGCTCCACCACCAGTTCGACGCGGTCCGCCACAAAGCGCGACAGCGTCGACTGAATCGGCTTGCCGTCCATGTCGACATTGATGGCATTGATGATCAGCAGCGTGCGTCCCGGCGCGATATCGAGCATCTGTGCTTCGTCCGCCGCGGCGGGCCGCGCCGTGATGCGCGTCGACAGGCGTTTGTAATCGTCGAGGCCGAATTTCTTGTAGGCCTTGGTCAGCGACCCCTTGGTCGCGAAAATCTGCTCGAGGCCGAGAAAGCGCGGCAGTGGAAGGAAGGTTCGTGCCAGAGAGAGCGGCACGCCATCGGCGCGGTTGACCGTCAGCATGTCGAGAACCGGCGCGCCGGGCTTGATCTTCAGCGCTTCGGCGGTTGCCGCATCGGCATTGCCGTGTTCGGCGGAGACGAGTTCGCCGCGCGCTTCCTTGCCGGCTTTGGCCATGACCTCCGAAAAACGTGTCTTCAGCCCGATGGGATAGGCGAGGGGCCTGGCCTCGACAAACGTGCCGCTGCCTTGCGTTGCGCGGACAAGGCCGCGCTCGGCGAGATCGGCCAGCCCGCGCCGCACAGTGTGGCGGTTGACGCCGAAGCGTTCGGCAAGCTGCGCCTCCGGCGCGATGCGGTCGCCGGGCGAAATCCGGCCTGCGGCAATGTCGGCTTCGATCGAGTCGGCGACCTGCTTCCAGGCGGCCAATCCGCTCGCGCGCGAGAAAACCTTGCTTTCTGAGGCGGTCATAGCGTCATCAAAACTTCATTGGACTCGTCTGGCTAGTTGTCTAATAAAGTAGACAAACTTGGACAACAGCCAGATGACAGCTTTGACCGGGATTCAGCAGCAGCGGCAGGCCGCTATGGGTGTTTATGCCCGGGCGACCACAGAGGAACTTGACGCCGCCCTCGAGCGAATCGGCCGCCCGGCCGGGGCCGAAGATATGCGCCCGCCGGAGCTTGGCCTCGTGATGGCCCGCGGCCGCATGGGTGGCACGGGCGCTCCCTTCAATGCCGGCGAAGTCAGTGTCACCCGCGCCGCTGTGCGGCTTTCCAGCGGGGAGGTCGGCGTTGCCTATCAGCTCGGCCGCGACCGGACGAAGGCGCGCGTTGCGGCGACGCTCGATGCGCTCTGGCAGACCGACAAACGCAGCGAAGTGGAGGCCGCGCTCGATCCGATCCGCGCCCGCATCGCCGAACAGATTCAACTCAAGGAGCGGCGCGTCGCCGCCACCAAAGTCGATTTCTTCACGCTTGTGCGGGGGGAGGATTGATGACCGTCCACGCCTTCACCGATCCGGTTTTCGATGCGCAGCGGGTTTTCCGCGCTGCCATGAACGCTCTGGCGCGTCCCGGCACGCTGCAGCCTTTGGATGCCGATCTTCGTCCGCCGCAGCATCTGCCGAAAGAGCTCGCAGCGCTCGCTGGCTTGCCGACACGAAACGCCGGTCTGCTCGATGCGGCGCTCGCAGGCTCCCATGAGGTTCTGGATTATCTGCGCTTCCACACCGGCGCGCCGATCGTCACGCGCCCGGGTGATGCGAGCTTTGCGCTGATCTCCGATCCCGCGCTCTGCCCCTCGCTGACGAGCTTCACTCTCGGCACACCCGATTATCCGGACCGTTCGACAACACTTCTCATACAGGCCGACACACTCCGGTCGTCTCACACGCTTACGCTGAAAGGGCCGGGAATCTCCGGCAGTGCGGCTCTGCGGGCCGAGCCCTTGCCGCCCGGTTTTGTGCGCGAATGGGCGGCGAACCGCGCGCTTTTCCCGCGCGGCGTCGACATCCTCATCGCCGCCGAAGGCTGGCTTGCCGGTCTGCCGCGCTCGACCGAAATGAATGAGGCCTGAGCGATGTATGTAGCGGTCAAAGGCGGCGAAGCGGCGATCGATAACGCTCACCGTCTGCTCGATTTTGAGCGGCGCGGCGATATCTCCGTGCCCGATCTTTCGGTTGCGCAGATCCGCGAGCAGATGACGCTGCTCGTCGATCGCGTCATGACGGAAGGCTCGCTCTACGATCCCGATCTTGCAGCGCTCGCTTTGAAGCAGGCGCGCGGCGATATCATCGAAGCGGTCTTTCTTGTCCGCGCTTTCCGCACGACGCTGCCGCGCTTCGGCTACTCCGAGCCGCTCGACACCGATGCCATGCAGGCGATCCGCCGCATTTCGGCGATCTACAAGGATCTGCCGGGCGGCCAGGTGCTCGGACCAACGTTTGACTACACCCATCGCCTGATTGATTTCACGCTCGCGGCCGGGGGCGAGGCGCCAGCACCGCGCGAAGGCACATCCGAACTCGATGCCATGCCGCATGTGACAGGTCTTCTCGATCAGGAAGGTCTGATCGAGTGTGAGCCGCATGTGGACGAGAACGCGCCTGTCGGCGATCTGACGCGCGATCCGTTGAATTTTCCGGCAAACCGCGATCTTCGGCTGCAGGCACTGGCGCGCGGCGATGAAGGTTTCATTCTCGCGCTCGGCTATTCGACGCAGCGCGGTTTCGGACGCACCCATCCCTTCACCGGCGAAATCCGCGTCGGCGATGTCGAAATCGAATATGTGCCGGAAGAGCTCGGCTTTGCCGTGCCACTGGGCGATGTCGTTCTCACCGAATGCGAGATGATCAACCAGTTCAAAGGCTCGGCCTCGGCGCCGCCGCAGTTCACGCGCGGCTACGGCCTCGCCTTCGGCCGCGGCGAGCGCAAGGCCATGGCCATGGCGCTGGTCGATCGCGCGCTGCGCACCCGCGAATTCGGGGAGGATGTGAAAGCGCCGGCACAGGACGAGGAATTTGTGCTCGCCCATTGCGACAATCTGCAATCGACCGGCTTCGTCGAACATCTGAAACTGCCGCATTACGTGGACTTCCAGGCCGAGCTCGGCCTCGTGCGGAAAATGCGCGCCGAGCATGCGGCGCGGCAGACCGAGCAGGATGAAGAAGCGCTGGAGGCCGCGGAATGAACGAGATGGCCTCTGCAGCGGGTTATAATTTCGCTTATCTCGACGAGCAGACAAAGCGCATGATCCGGCGCGCGATCCTCAAAGCGATCGCGATCCCCGGCTATCAGGTGCCGTTCGCCAGCCGTGAGATGCCGATGCCCTATGGCTGGGGCACCGGCGGTGTGCAGGTGACCGCTTCGATTCTCGGCCCGGACGATGTGCTGAAAGTCATCGATCAAGGCTCGGACGACACGACCAACGCCGTGTCGATCCGCAAATTCTTCGAACGCACGGCGGACGTCGAGACGACGACCAAGACGTCGGAAGCCAGCGTCATCCAGACGCGTCATCGCGTGCCGGAAGAAAAGCTGCGCGAAGATCAGATCCTCGTTTATCAAGTGCCCATCCCCGAGCCGCTGCGCTTTCTTGAGCCGCGCGAAACTGAGACGCGCCAGCTTCATGCGCTGTCCGAATACGGGCTGATGCATGTGAAGCTTTACGAAGACATCGCAAAGCACGGCCATATCGCATCGACTTATGCCTATCCGGTCGAAGTCGCCGGCCGTTATGTGATGGACCCGTCGCCCATTCCGAAATTCGATAATCCGAAGATCGGCGATTGCGCGGCGCTGCAGCTTTACGGCGCCGGACGCGAAAAGCGCATTTATGCTGTGCCGCCCTATACGAAAGTAAAGAGCCTCGATTTCGAGGATCATCCTTTCCGCGTTCAGACGTTCAAGGATCCGTGCGCGCTCTGCGCCGCGGAAGCCGTCTACCTCGACGAAGTCGTGCTCGACGATCGCGGCGGGCGCATGTTCGTCTGCTCCGACACCGATTATTGCGAGAAGCGCCGGGAAGAAGGCCATCGCGGCAAGATGCTGGGCACCGCTCCGGGAGTTGCCGCATGAGCGCGCTTTTATCCGCCCGCAATCTGACGAAGAGCTATGGCGTGCGCACGGCTTGCGCCGATGTTTCGCTCGATCTGCATGAGGGCGAGGTTCTCGCCGTCGTCGGCGAATCCGGTTCCGGCAAATCCACGTTGCTCGGCCTCCTCGCCACGGAAGTGACGGCCGACAGCGGGCAGGTGCATTACCGTTTCCGCGATGGCGCAGTCCGTGAGCTGCACGCTTTGCCGGAGGCCGAGCGGCGTCTTCTGATGCGCACCGATTGGGGCTTCATCCGCCAGGATGCGACGCTCGGCCTGCGCATGCCGGTTTCGGCCGGCGGCAATGTCGGCGAGCGGCTGATGGCCGTCGGCGCGCGCCATTACGGCAAGATCCGCGAAACGGCCGAAGACTGGCTCGACCGCGTAGAGATCGATCCGGGCCGTATCGACGACAGCCCGAAAACCTTTTCCGGCGGCATGCGCCAGCGCCTGCAGATCGCCCGCAATCTCGTTACGCATCCGCGTCTCGTCTTCATGGACGAGCCGACCTCGGGTCTCGACGTCTCGGTCCAGGCGCGCCTACTCGATCTCATCCGCGGCCTCGTCGCGGAGCTCGGCCTTGCCGTCATCATCGTCACCCACGATCTCGCGGTGGCGCGGCTTCTGTCGCATCGCATGATGGTGATGAAGGGCGGCCGCGTGATCGAAGAAGGGCTGACCGACCAGGTGCTCGATGATCCGCGCGAACCCTACACGCAACTCCTCGTCTCTTCGGTGCTGGCTGCATGAGCGCGCTCGTTAAACTCGAAAACGTCTCGAAGACCTTCACTTTGCATTTGCGTGCGGGAACGGTGCTGAACGTGGTCGAGAACGTGTCCTTCGATGTCGAGCCGGGCGAATGCGTCGTCCTCGGCGGGCCTTCGGGTGCCGGCAAATCCTCGCTGCTGAAAATCGTCTACGGCAATTACCGCTGCGACAGCGGCCATGTTTTCGTCCGCGACGGCGAAGATTATGTCGATGTTGTCGGCGCCGAGCCGCGGCGCGTTCTGGCGCTGCGCAAGAATGTCATGGGCTATGTCTCGCAGTTTCTGCGCGTCATCCCGCGCGTCGGGGCGCTCGATGTCGTTGCCGCCGCCGGACGCGAAAGCGGTCTTCAGGCCGATATCGCGCAGAAGCGCGCGGCGGAGCTGCTTGCGGCGCTCAACGTTCCGGAACGCATGTGGATGCTGCCGCCCGCGACCTTTTCCGGCGGCGAGCAGCAGCGCGTCAACATCGCCCGCGGCTTCATCTCCGACGTGCCGGTACTTCTGCTCGACGAGCCGACAGCCTCCCTCGATGCCGTCAATCGCTCGGTCGTTGTCCGCCTGATCGATGAAAAGAAGGCCAAGGGCACGGCGATTATCGGGATTTTCCACGATGAAGATGTGCGCGAGCGCGTCGCAAGCCGTGTCGTGGACGTGACACGCTTCGCCGCTAAAGCGGCGTAAACAGGAACGAATCGAATGACCGACCACATCTCCATCATCGAAAACGCCGAGATCATCCTCGCCGGCAGTACCCTGCGCGGCTGGGTCGCTGTCGTGGACGGCCGTATTGCGGAGATCGGAGAGGGCAAGGCGCCTGAACGCGGCGAAGATTTCGCCGGAGACTATCTGGTCCCCGGCCTGGTCGAACTTCACACCGATCATCTCGAAAGCCATTACGTGCCGCGCCCGAAAGTGCGCTGGAACACGATGGGCGCGGTCATGGCCTATGACGCGCAAATTGCGGCCTCCGGCATCACGACTGTGTTCGATTCGCTGCGCGCGGGTTCCGATATCGACGGCCTTGGCGTCGGCTCCGATCTTCTGGCGCTCGGTCAAGCGCTCGAGGACGGCCGCAAGGCCGATCTCTTCCGCGCCGAACATCTGACGCATCTGCGCTGCGAAATCCCGTCTCACGATGTCGTCGACAGCGTTCTGGCCTATGGCGAGAAATTTCAGATCAGTCTGATGTCGCTGATGGATCACACGCCGGGCCGCCGCCAGTTCCGCGACCTCGACAAATACGCGACCTATTATTCCAGGAAGAGCGGACGCTCGGCGGACGAGGTTCTGTCCGATGTCGAAATTCGCATCATCGAGAACAATAAGCGCAGCGAAGTCAGCCGTCCGGCACTCGTCTCCTTTGCCCGTGCGCGTAATATCCCGCTCGCAAGCCATGACGACACGACCACGGACGAAGTCGCCACCTCGATCGAAGAGGGCGTTGCGCTCGCCGAATTTCCGACGACGCTCGAATCGGCCCTGGCCTGCAAGGACAATAAACTCGCGGTGATGATGGGCGCCCCCAATCTCATCCGCGGCGGCTCGCATTCCGGCAATCTCTCAGCAATTGAGAGCGCCGAGCATGGATGTCTCGATATTCTGTCTTCGGATTATGTGCCGGGAAGCCTGCTGATGGCGGCTTTCGACTTGCCGAACCGCGTGGGCGGCATCGATCTCGCCGCTGCGATCCGCACCGTAACGAAGACCCCCGCCGATGCGACGGGCCTCTCCGACCGCGGCGAGATTGCCGCCGGCAAGCGCGCCGATTTCGTGCGCGTCGCCATGGCGAGCGTGCCGGTCGTTCGTAGAGTTTGGCGCGAAGGCAAACGGGTCGTCTGATGACGGGTGGATTTGTCTTTGTCGTCGGGCCGAGCGGAGCGGGCAAGGACAGCCTGATTTCCTATGCGCGCGGCGCTTTCGGCAGCGATCAGCGGATCATCTTTCCGCGCCGCATCGTCACGCGCGCATCAAGCGAACACGAAGACCACGACAGTTTGAGCGAAACGGCTTTCGCGGAAGCCGAGACGTCCGGTGCGTTCGCCCTCCACTGGCGGGCGCATGGGCTCGGTTACGCCATTCCGAAATCGGCGCGCGAAGAGGTCGAGGCCGGCAAGATCGCCGTCTGCAATATCTCGCGCCGCGTCGTGCCCTGGACGCGCGTGCATCTGCCCAATGTCAAAGTCGTGGAAGTGACGGCGCCGGCGGAAGTTCTGGCGGCACGTCTTGCTGGCCGGGCGCGGCTTGAAGACGGCGATCTCGCCGCCCGGCTTGCGCGCTCGCTGGAAGTCTGGACGCCGGTCGATACCAGCATCGTCAACGACCGCTCGATCGACGAAGGCGGCCGTGAACTCGTTTCTTTCATCACCAGCCATGCCGAACATTGTGGACGGGAGGATCGTCTGGTTCCGCGTTTCGGCTGAACCCCAAAGGAGGACTGCGAAGTGAGCATTGTGCGCTCGATTGAAGAGCTTGAAGCGATCTATGGCGTGACCGGAGAAACCTCGACGGCCAAGGTCGCGGACCGGATAACGCCGCAATATCGCGCCTTCATCGAGGCCTCGCGCTTTGCGGCCCTGGCGACGGTCGGCCCCGAGGGTCTCGATTGTTCACCGCGCGGCGATCTTGTCGGCTTCGTCCGCATCCATGACGCATTCACGCTGATGATGCCAGACCGGCGCGGCAATAACCGCATCGACAGTTTACGCAATATCGTCCGCGATCCGCGCACTTCCTTCATGTTCCTCATCCCCGGTCACGGCAATGCGATCCGCGTCAATGGCCGCTCCGAGCTGTCGGTCGATCCTGATCTGCTCGCATCCTTTGCCGTCGATGGTAAAGCGCCGCGCTCGGTCATCGTGATGCATGTGGATGAGGTCTATTTCCAGTGCGCCCGCGCCATCGTGCGGGCGGAAATCTGGAATCCCGATCTGCATGTCGATCCGAAAAGCCTGCCGACGCCCGGCGATATTCTGATCGAGATGAGTGAAGGCCGTGTCGGCGGCAAAGAATATGACGACGCCTGGCAGGCGCGGGCGATGGCGACGCTTTGGTAAGCGTCGCCTTGCCCTTTTAAGGCTTAGATAAACTTCGCTCTTATGCGCTGGCTGAGAATGTCGAGTGCCGAGACGGTGATTACGACAATCACGAGAATGGCGCCGGCCTGCTCATACTGGAAGGAGCGCATGGTCTCGTTGAAGGTCATGCCGATGCCGCCGCCGCCGACAAGTCCGAGCACTGTCGCCGAACGGACATTCGATTCAAATCGGTAAAGCGTGAAGCCGATCCACAGCGGCAGGACCTGCGGGATCACACCGTAGACGATCTCCTGCAGTTTCGTCGCACCGGTGCCGCGAATGCCCTCGACCGGGCCGTGATCGATGGCTTCGACCGCTTCCGAGAAGAGTTTGGCGATAATGCCGGTGGTGTGGACGAAAAGGGCGAGTACGCCGGCGAAGGGACCGAGGCCCACCGCGGCGATGAAGATCAGCGCGAAAACGAGTTCGTTGATGGCGCGCAGCGCATCCATCATGCGGCGGACAGGAAAGGTAATCCAGGCCGGCGCGATATTGGTCGAGCACAGAAGCGCGAACGGGATACCGAAAACGACGGCCAGCAGTGTGCCCCAGATGGCGATCGCCAGCGTCTCCAGCATGCCCTTCAGATAGAATTCCCATTCGGTGAAATCGGGCTTGAAGAAATCCCGACCGAGTTCGGCCATATTGCGGCTGTCGCGGACCAGCTGCGCCGGGTCCATTTCGGAGGCGTACCAGGCCCAGACGAGAACGGCGACGGCGAGACCGAGCAGCGCCGTCCGTACAAGGATCGACAGCACCGAGGCCACGGGCGGCGGAGGAAGCACAGCTGTAACGTTGGTCGTCGACATCGCATTTCTCCGGGCAAAAAAAGGGAGGGACCCTTGGGTCCCTCCTAGGCTCAAGGCCGGGGGCCTTACATATTCGGTGTGGTTTCCATCAGCTTCGACAGATCGGCGAGCTTGCCGTCGATTTCCGCCGTCTTGCTCTTCTTCTCGTCGGCCGAGAGCTTCTCGTCGTTCTGGATCTTCAGCTTCGACTTGAAGAGCTCAAGCTGGCGGATCGGGTAGAGCTGCGCGTCGGAGGACGCGACGAACGGACCCCAGCCGTCAGACGTGGTCTTGAGGATTTCGCGGGCGCGCGAGACTTCTTCCGGCGTGCCGAGGCGGCCATAGCCGAGGAAGAAGGAGTGGATCTTGGCCTTGACGTCGGAAGGCAGATCCTTGCGCCACACGAGCGGATCGGACGGGATGAGCGGCGAGCGCCAGATTTCCTTGATCTTCGCAAAGTCATCCGGGCGCGACTGCGCCAGGCGGTCCATGCTTTCAGTGTTGTTGGTCGCAAAGTCGACCTGACCCATGGCGACGGCCAGCGCATTGCCTTCGTGGTTCGAGACCGCGACGTTCTTGTAGCAATTGCTCGGGTTCACATTGTTGATGGCGAACACGTAGTAGCTCGGGACAAGGTTGCCCGAGGTGGAATTCGCGTCGCCGTTGCCGAAGTTCAGGCCCTTCGAGCAATCGAGGACGTCCTTCACTTCGTTGAGGTCGGTGCGGCTCTTGTTGACGAGCAGCAGCGAGTAATAGCCCTTCGAGCCGTCTTTCTTCGTGGTCTGCACGAAGACTTCGCCGCCGGCGCGGTCAACCGCTTCCATGGCCGATTTGTTGCCGTACCAGGCAAGGTCGACCTTCTTGAAGCGCATGCCTTCGATGACGCCGGCATAGTCCTGCGCAAAATAGGCCTTCACCGGAACGCCGACGGCCTTTTCGAGGTCCTTCAGCATCGGCTCGAAGCTCTTCGACAGCGCGGCCGAGCTTTCGGTCGAGATGATGCCGAAATTGAGCTGTTTGATGTCTTCGGCGCTGGCCGTGCCCGCGAGCGCGAGCGCGGCAAGGCCGCCCAGGATGAACTTCTTCATGCGTGTCTCCGTGTCAGTCTGTTAGTGCGCCCGGGTCAACTCTGCCGGGGCGTCGTTACGCGTCATGGGCTGATGCGTTTCCGCCGGGCCGGCTTGGCCCGGAAGGATCAGTTCTTCGGCGGAAGCGCCGTAAAGCTCGGTGAGGAATTCCGGCGTCAGTTTGCTGGAGGGTCCGTCGAAAACGATTTCGCCGCCGCGCATGGCGACGACGCGGTCGAAATAGGCGCGCGCGTAGTCGACCTGATGCAAGGAAACCAAGAGCGTAATGCCCTGCGTCTTGTTGAGATCGGCAAGGATGTCCATCACGCGTTTCGCCGATTTCGGATCGAGCGAGGCGATCGGCTCGTCGGCAATGATGACCTTGGCGCGCTGGACCAGCGCGCGGGCAATGGCGGCGCGCTGCTGCTGGCCGCCGGACAAGGCTTCGGCGCGTTTATGCGCGTGCTGCTCGATGCCGACCTGGCAGAGCGCGGAATAGGCGGCTTCGCGGTCGGCACGGCAGTAGAAGCCGAAGGTACCGCGAAGTTCGGAGATGCGGCCCAGCGCGCCGACAAGCACATTGCTTGTCACGGACATGCGGTTCACAAGGTTGAACTTCTGGAAGATGAGACCGATGCGGCGGCGAATCTTGCGCGCATCCTTGGTCAGCTTTCCGCTGCGCTGGATGGCTTCGCCGAAAACGCGGACTTCGCCGCTATCGCCGGTCAGAAGGCCGGAGGCGAGGCGGATCAGCGTCGATTTGCCGGAGCCGGACGCGCCGATCAGCGCGACACGCTCTCCGGGCGCAATGCGAAGGTTTAGTGACGATACGGCGCGCACGGCGCCATAAGATTTAGATATACCGTCGATCGCGAGCGCATAAGACATGGGGCGAGCTCCAATCGCTCGACTCCTAGGGCGGCCCGATGACGCTCACATGACGGAAGTTGAGGGTTGTGAAGAACCTCAAGGCCGGGCGAGTTGACGCGGCTCGCGTCTCGGTAGAAGAGGGCCGGCGGCAAGAGAGGCAGAATGCATCAGTGGTGGCAGACAGGCGTTATCTACCAGGTCTATCCGCGGTCCTTTCAGGACACGGGCGGCGACGGCGTCGGCGATATCAAGGGCGTCACCCAAAGGCTCGATTATCTTGCCGATCTCGGCGTTGACGCGATCTGGCTGTCGCCCATCTTCGTCTCGCCCATGGCCGATTTCGGCTATGATGTCGCCGATTACAAAGCCATCGATCCCTTGTTCGGCACGCTTGAGGATTTCGACGATCTCGTAGCGCGGGCCCATAAGCGCGGCATGAAGATCATTCTCGATCTCGTGCCCAACCACACATCCGAACAACATCCCTGGTTTGTCGAAAGCCGCTCGTCGAAATCCAATCCGAAGCGCGATTGGTATATCTGGCGCGAGGGCAAGGATGGCGGCCCGCCGAACAACTGGATTTCGAATTTCGGCGGCAGCGCCTGGCAGCTCGATGAAAAGACCGGGCAATATTATTACCACGCCTTCCTGAAGGAGCAGCCGGATCTCAACTGGCGCAATCCCAAAGTGCGCGAGGCGATGTTCGATGTTCTGCGCTTCTGGATGAAGCGCGGTGCCGACGGGTTCCGAGTCGATGTCATCTGGCATCTGATGAAAGATCCGGAATTCCGCGACAATCCGCCGAATCCGGATTGGACGCCCGGCCATCAGGAGATCGGCAAGTTTCATCAGGTGCACAATGCCGGCCATCCCGACGTGCATGGGGTGATTGCCGAGATGCGGCGCGTCACCGACGAATTTCCGGATCGCCTGCTCATCGGCGAACTCTATCTGCCGTTCGACAAGCTGATGGCCTATTACGGGCGCAATCTTTCCGGCGTGCAGCTGCCCTTCAACTTCTCGCTTCTCGAGACGAAGTGGGATGCAGAGGAGATCGCGGGCACGGTGGAAGAGTATGAAAAGCTTCTGCCTAAAGGTGCCTGGCCGAACTGGGTGCTCGGCAATCACGACCGTGAGCGCATCGCGGCAAAGATCGGACAGGCGCAAGCGCGCATCGCCGCCATGCTGCTGTTCACTTTGCGCGGCACGCCGACGCTCTATTACGGCGATGAGATCGGCATCGGCAAAGTCGATATCCCGGCTGATATGATCCAGGACCCGTGGGAGAAGCGCGAGCCGGGCATCGGCCTTGGGCGTGATCCTGTACGCACGCCCATGCAGTGGGAATCCTCGCGCTATGCCGGCTTCAGCACCGGGACTCCATGGCTGCCGCTGACCGAGGATTGGACGGAGAGAAATGTCGCGGCGCTCGAGGCCGATTTCTCGTCCATCTTCCACCTCCACCGCGATCTTCTGCATCTGCGGCGCAAATCATCGGCGCTGCAGACCGGCTCCTACCGGACGCTCTGCCGCAAGAACGGTGTCTTCGCCTTCGAGCGCCGTGCAACGGGCGAGCGCCTTGCCGTCATCCTCAATATGACCCATGAGCCGCGGCGCCTGACCCTCAGCGAGGACATCCTCAACGGCAAGGTTCTGCTGGCGACCGACGGGTCGAAGAGCATCTCGAACACGCTCGCCCCCGATCAAGGCTTTGTGATCGCTCTGGATTAACCTGAAAAGCCTCGAATTTCGTGAGCTTTCCCTAGAGCTTCTTGCGGTGGGGCGGGTCCATGCATTAGCTGTCAGTCGATGCTGACCGCAAAGGCAAAATACGGTCTGAAGGCCATGGCCCATCTGGCGGCCCTGCCGCCGGGCAAATCCGCGCTCATTGCGGATATTGCCACCGAGCACGGCATCCCGAAGAAATTCCTCGACGCCATCCTGAACGAGCTGCGTCAGGCCGGGCTGCTGACCAGCAAAACCGGCCGGGGCGGCGGCTATATGCTGAAGAAGCGGGCCGACGACATCATCGTCGGCGACATCATCCGCATCCTCGACGGGCCGCTCGCGGCCGTCCCCTGCGTCAGCCGCAATTTCTACGCCCGCTGCCAGGATTGCCGCACGGAAGAGGATTGCAAGATCCGTCTTCTGATGCTCGAGGCGCGCGAAGCGCTCGCCCAGGTGCTCGACCGGCGCACGCTCGCCGAGCTCGAAGCGCTCGGCCGCAACCCGATGGACGATTTCGTCTACACGATCTGATTGCTTGTAAGCCGCTGGCCGCAGGCGCAAAATTTGCCTGGGGCAGGGCATGAAAATCCATCATCTCAATTGCGGGACGCATTGTCCCATCGGCGGCGCGCTGTTCGACGGCACGAGCCTCTCTCCGCTGGCGCGCGTCACAACGCATGTCCTTCTGATCGAGAGCGATAAAGGTCTTATTCTGGTCGATACGGGCTACGGCCTGCAAGACGTGCAGCATCCGCATCCGCGCATTTCGAAATTCATGCGCGGACTTTTGAACATCAGGCTGCATGAGGAAGACACCGCGCTCCGGCAGATCGAAAAGCTTGGCTTCTCCGCAAAAGACGTGCGCCACATCGTGCTGACGCATTTGGATTTCGATCATGCCGGCGGCATCGAGGATTTTCCCGAGGCGCGCGTGCATGTGATGGAAACGGAAAAACACGCCGCCGAAACGAAGAGACGCGGCTTTCTGCCGAGCCGCCGCTACCGTCCGCTGCAATGGGATGAGGTGCGCGACTGGAAAACTTACGCAGCGGGTGGTGAGGACTGGTTCGGCTTCGATGCGGTGCGCGATCTCGACGGCCTGCCGCCGGACATTCTCTTCATCCCGCTGCCCGGCCACACGCTAGGCCATGCGGGTGTCGCTATCCGCACCAAAGACGGCTGGCTGCTGCACGCGGGCGATGCCTATTTCAATCGCGGTGAGCTCACGCAATGCGCCTGCTGTCCGCCGGGCATCGCCGCCTATCAGGCGGTGATGGCTGCCGACCGCGGAGCGCGCAATGTCAATCGCGCGCGCCTCTACGATCTGAAATCGCGCTCCGATGTCAGAATATTCTGCTCGCACGATGCCGAGGAGCTGAAAGCCCTGCAGGCCTAGGCGATCTCGTCGCGGATGATGCGGATCGATTCCGCCGTGAGCAATCCCGCGCCCCAGCCGCGCGACGGCAGGATATGGCTGGTTTTCGGATAGACAAGCACGGCAAGCCCCGTCGCGGCGCAAGGCAGAGCGCTCATCCAGTCGAGCCAGACAGGTGTCAGCTCTTCGACGCTATCTGAATATTCGCCGCTCGCCGTCATGAAGCGGAAGATTTCGCGGATGATCTCAATGCGTGAGTTATGCCTGAGCGCCGCGCCGAGCAAAGCCTGCAGCGAAAGGCGCGTGCGCACGCCGGTCTTCGACGGCGGCGCTTCTTCCGGGCTTTCGCCGAGCGAGATGCGAACGAGAAGTCCCGCAAGATCGAGCCCCGAGAAATGCGCGCTCATCGGTTCGACAAGACGCGGATTGCAGTCGACGAAATAGGGCGTCTCGTCTTTCCAGAGATAATCCAGCGAGATCGCACCGTGCCAGTTGAGCGCTTTCGCAAATTTCTCCATCTCGGTTTTGACGCGCAGCCGCCAGACGCTTTCCTTCAAGGCCTCGCCGCCACCGGCGCCGCGGATGATCTGGCGATAGCCGTGCATCGCAACGAAGCGGCCATGATCGAATAATAGCTGCGCATGTTCGAGCGGTGCGTCGATGAAATCCTGGATGATGATCGGGCCGTGCTCGCCGCCGGTCTGCACGCGCGCTGCCGCCGCATCGTCTTTGGTCTTCACAACCTGCACGCCGCGGCTGGCGGTGCTCATAGGACGTTTGACGATGAAGGGCGTGCCCGGATCGGGAATGTCCGCCGCGTTGTCGATGACGCGCGTCTGCGGCTGCGGCATGCCGAGTTCGCGCATCTTTTGCGAGAACGTCCATTTGTCGAGGCCGGTGCTGTAGGCCTCATAAGCGGGCAGCGCGATGCTTGTACCTTCCGGAATGCGGTGCAGGGCTTTGGAAAAGATCAATCCCTGTTCGTGGATCGGCAGAAGGACATCGAATTGGCCGGTGCGCGACAGTTCGAGCGCAAATTCCAGATAGGCCTTGGGGTGGCTCGCAATCGGCGGGCAGCGATGAACTTTCCGGACAAAGCGCGAGAACCGGCTGATGCAGTGCACGTCCGGGTCCATGATCTCGATATGGTGGCCGGCAAGGCCGAGCGCCGTCACTGCCTCGCGGGCGGAGGTCGAAGCGCCCTCGGTCAAAAGGATGCGCAGTCGTCGTGCGGGGGCGGCGGTCATAGAGAGCTTCTGGGTCAGGAACGGGGGAAAGTCACCCCCGCGGGGGAAGCGGGGTGGACGGCGGGGTAGTGGGGAGATATTCCGCCGCCATGGCCCTGCAAAGCCTAAAATTCGCGCGAAGCGGTCTTCTGACGGCCTATTTGCCGTTTGGCCGCTCTGTCCCCGCCCTCGCCACATTCATGGGCGAGGGAAAGCCTTCACCCAACCCGATCGTCCTTTGGCTGGCGGCTTCCCCCGACCCGATGAAGCTCTTTTTGTCTCAAAGCTTTGCGCCGCTCCGGCGGTTCTGCATCCTGCTCATTGCGATCGTCGCCGTGCTGTTTGCGGCGGGCGCTTTTGCGCAGGAAGAGGAAAACCGTCAGCTCGACGTCGCCAAGCAGAGCCTCGATCAGGTCGAGAAGGAACTCGCGGCCGGTGCGTTCGACGATGCGGCGCTGTTCGAAGTGCAAAAGCGCATCGATGCGACGCGCGGCGATATTCAGCGCGTCACCGATGCACTCGCGCCCCGCGCCCAGGCCATTGCCGGGCGTATCGAACAGCTCGGCCCGCCGCCGGCGGAAGGCCAGCCGGCGGAAAGCGCCGAGATTGCGCAGGAGCGCCAGGCGCAGACCAAAGCGCGCCAGCCCATCGACGAAGTGCTGAAGCGCGCGAGCCTGCTCTCGGTTCAGGCCGATCAGATGTCGGAAAGCATCGCCGAGAAAAGGCGCGATCTGTTTGCGACGCGCGTTCTCGCCCGCACCAAATCGCTGCTCGATCCGACGCTCTGGTTCGATACGCTGAATGAGGTGCCGCGCCGCTGGGCCGCCACCAAAAATCTCCTCGCCGACTGGCGCTCGCGTTTCGCCGCCGATCAGCGCGGCTTTCTGCTTCTCGGCGCGCTGGCGCTGGCGCTTGTCATCGCCTGGCCGCTGCGCCGGTGGGTGCAGCGTTTCGGGCAGCAATATTTTGCCGAACAGGCGCCCTCGACGCGGCTGCGCCGCTCGGCGGCGGCGCTCTGGGTTCTGCTCATCATCACCGCAACGCCGATCGCGGGCGCTGTTCTCATCTATTACGGCCTGACGGCGCCGGGCCTCGTGCCCGAACGCGCTTTGCCTTTCATCGGCAAGCTTGTGCGTCTCACGGCGTTTGTCAGTTTCGTTGCCGGTCTGACGCGCGCCATTCTGGCGCCCGGCCGCGATTCATGGCGCCTGCCGCCGCTCAGCGATGAGATGGCCTCGCGCCTTGCGCCTTACCCGCTCTACATTGCGGGTATCTTTGCGCTGGCGCAGGCGATCCTGGCTTTCCTCGATGTCATCGGTGTCGGCCTTGCGCCGGTCATGCTCATCGACGGCATCGCCGCCGTTGCGATCGCGCTGACCTTCGTGCTCGCCATGCGTCCGGCGAAAGAGGCTTCGGAAGAAGTCGAGAGCCAGCCGGCGCAGCGCGAGGATCTGTGGCTCGCATCCTTGGTGCGCGTTATTGCCTGGGCGGCAATCGTCATTGTCATCGCCGCGGCGCTCGCCGGTTATATTTCCTTCGCCTTCTTCCTTGCCGCGCAGATGATGTGGCTCGGCGTTCTCGGTGGAATTCTCTATCTGCTGCTGACGCTGGTGGACGATCTTCTGCTCGGCTGGGGCGGCGACAAGCGCCTTCTGAAATTTGCGAAGAACACGGTCGGGTTTCAGAAGAGCCGCGTCGAACAGCTGTGTGTTCTTGCGTCGGGCGTTCTGCGTCTTGTCCTGATCGTCATGGCGGTGCTGCTGGCGATCGCGCCCTGGGGCGTCGAGTCCGGCCATGTGCTCGGCTGGATCGGCCGCGCCTTCACCGGCATCACCTTTGGCGGCGTGTCTTTCTCGCTCGCAGCCGTGTTCGGCGCGCTCGTTCTTCTCATCGCCGGCATTCTTCTGACGCGCGGTGTGCAGGGGTGGCTCGACAAAGCCTATCTGCCGCGCACGCGGATGGATGACGGGCTGAAGAACTCCATCCGCACGGCGACCGGCTGGGCCGGCGTGCTGCTGACGATCGGGCTTGCTGTGTCCTCGCTCGGCTTCGGGCTCGACCGCATCGCCATCGTGGCGGGTGCATTGTCCGTCGGTATCGGTTTCGGCCTGCAATCGGTCGTGTCGAATTTCGTCTCCGGCCTCATCCTTCTCGCCGAGCGCCCGATCAAGGTCGGCGATTGGGTTTCGGTCGGGGGCGATGAAGGCAATGTACGCCGCATCTCGGTGCGCTCGACGGCCATCGAGATGTTCGACAACTCGGTTCTCATCGTGCCGAACTCCGATCTCATCACAAAGCCCGTGCGCAACCGCACGCATCAGAGCCAGCTCGGTGTCGTGCGCGTTGCCATCGGCACGGGGCATGAGGCGGATGTGACGGAAGTGCGCAGCATTCTTCTCGGTGCGGTCGCCTCGGTGCCCGCGCTTCTTGCCAATCCGCCGCCGAGCGTGCTCATCCAGGCAACGACCGATCTCGGCGTGCAATGGCAGCTGACCTGCAACGTTCCTTCGCCCCGGCAAGTGGCATCGGCGCGCAGCGAGCTTTACTTTGCGGTTCTGAAAGAATTTCAGGCCAAGAACATCCGGATCACGGCATCGTCCGCGGCGTAAAAGTTAATTTCGAAAGGCATCAGCGTGACCCGTTCGTTCCCGATCGCCAGCCTGTCCGGCCTCCTGAACCTTGCTGTCGTTGCCGGCGCGGTCTTTGCTTCTGCCTGCACCCAGACAACGATCCCGGAGAAGCCGAGCTTCTATCTGAATCTCTCGGCGCCGGGCGCCGAGGTCGACAGTGCCGCCGCCGCCTCGATGATTTCGGGCTACCGCCAGAACAATGGCCGCGGCCCGGTCACCGTCGATCCGGTTCTGACCCAGATCGCCAAGGCTCATGCTGCGGAAATGGCGCGCAAGACCAAGGTTGGCCACGATGTCGGCTCGGGCCCGCTCGATGCGCGCGCCAAAAAGGCGGGCTACGCCTATGCCCGAATCGCCGAGAACGTCGCCGGCGGCTATCAGACCCTGGCCGAGGCCTTTTCCGGCTGGCGCGATTCGCCGGACCACAAAAAGAACATGCTGATGCCTCAGGCGACCCGTATCGGCATCGCCGTCGCCCAGGCCCCTGGTTACAAGTACAAGGTCTTCTGGGCCATGGTGATTGCCGAACCGGAAGCCTATCCCGTGCCGGTCATGCCTGGACCTGGGGCCGGGGTCGGGCCTGGACCTCAAACGAGCGTGACCATCCGCTGACTCGCCAGAGGCCGCCGGACGGGGTATTTCAGAGGCCGCGATTGTTGAGATGCCGAAGCTGATGATCCTGCGGCCGATTTTCCTTTTTGCACTGGCGCTTCTCGCCCTTCAGCCGGGGCTTGCCGCGGCGCGTCCGGCCCTTGTCATCGATGCCGACTCAGGCCGCATCCTGCATGCCGAGGAAGCCACCTCGCTCTGGTACCCGGCCTCTCTCACAAAATTGATGACGACCTATGTGGTGCTGTCGGCGGTGCGCGAAGGCCGCGTCACGCTCGATACGCCGCTGCTCTACACCGCCAATGCCCAGGCGCAGCCGGCGAGTAAAATGGGCTTTCCGGTCAACACCGTCATCACCGTCGACAATGCCCTGAAGCTGCTCATCGTGAAGTCCGCGAACGATCTTGCCGTGACGTTGGCGGAAGGCGTCGGCGGCAGCGTTCCGGCTTTCGTTCAGGAAATGAACCGCACGGCGCAGGGCCTCGGCATGACGCAGAGCCGCTTCCGGAACCCGAACGGCTGGCACGACGACGCCCAGGTCACCTCGGCGCGCGATATGGCGATCCTCGCCCGCGCGCTCTACCGCGACTTCCCGCAATATTACAATGTCTACTCGATCGGCGCGCTGCAGCTCGGCAAGCGCGTGATCCGCGGCCACAACGCGCTGCTCGGCCGTTTCAACGGCGCCGACGGCATGAAGACGGGCTTCACCTGTCCGTCAGGCTTCAATCTCGTCGCCAGCGCCCATCGCGGCAAACGCCATCTCATCGTCGTCGTGCTCGGCCATGCCTCATCGCGCGAGCGCACGCAGCGTGCGGCCGAGCTCTTGAATGCCGGCTTCGGCAGCTGGACGTTCTGGCGCACCGGCCAGGAAGTCGCGACGCTCCCGGCCTCGAGCGCGCCTGCGCCCAATATGCGGGCGGAAGTCTGCGAGCGGAAAAAGGGTGTGCCGGCTGAAGAGATCGGCGAAGTGGACGCCGACGCGCAGGACATGATGGAGCGCAATTCGCGCAACACCGCGCTGTCGGGCCTCATCACCTCGGGCTATGCCGCCGAGCAGAAGCCTTTGCTGTCCGATGCGCCGCCGCCGGTGATCCCGGTGCCGGTCTTCCTTGGCGCAAATCCGGCGGGCCCGCCGGAATATATCGCGCTCGCAACGCAGATGGCGCCCAATGGCGGCATTCCGAACGAGCCTGAGCCCGCGCCTGCCAAGCCGAAAAAGCAGAAGAAGACGGCGGCAAAATCAAATCCCGCTCCGGCCAAGCCGGCTGCTGCCGCCGAACCGGCAAAGCCCGCGGCGCAATCCATCAAGCCCGGCGCTTCGCCGCCGCTGCCCGCCAATCCGAAGCCGGCGGCTGCGCCCGCGCCGGCCAAACCGAAAGCGGCCGCCGCGCCCGCAAAGCCCAAGCCCAAGCCGAACACGTGAGCGCGCTGAATTCCGGTCGGCCGATCCCGCTGACCGTGCTCACCGGCTTTCTCGGCGCCGGCAAGACGACACTTCTCAATCAGCTTCTGCGCGATCCGGCCCTTTCGGGCACGCTCGTTCTGGTCAACGAATTCGGCGAGATCGGCCTCGATCATCTTCTGATCGAGCAGGTCGACGGCGAT
Organism: Terrihabitans soli; assembly: GCF_014191545.1. Lineage (GTDB taxonomy): Bacteria > Pseudomonadota > Alphaproteobacteria > Rhizobiales > Methylopilaceae > Flaviflagellibacter > Flaviflagellibacter soli. The sequence continues at coordinate 423,500 of NZ_AP023361.1, forward strand.
GTCGTTGCGCTGGCAGGCGGGTGCCTCTGCTGCCAGGTGCGCAGCGATCTCATCGATACCCTCGAGGATCTACTCCGCCGTAGAGACGAGGGCGAGATTCCGGCTTTCGATCGTGTTGTGCTGGAGACGACGGGTCTTGCCGATCCCGTACCGGTCATCCATTCGCTGATCGCGCACCCCTATATTTCCCTGCGTTTTGCGCTCGACGGCGTCGTCACGCTCGTCGATGCGGTGAACGGCTTTCGCACGCTGAACGAGTTCGAAGAAGCGCGGCGGCAGCTTTATCTTGCCGACGCTGTGGTGCTGACGAAGAGCGATCTTGCCGACGCGGCAACGCGCGCCGCTATCGAAGCGGAAATCCGCCGCGTGAAGCCCGAACTTCCCGTTCTCGATGCGGCGCGCGGGGAAGCCGTGCCCGCAAATCTCTTCGGCCTCGGCGGACACGATGCGGAGAACCTCAAGCCCTGGCTTGCCGCAGGCACCGAGACCTCCGCCCATGACGACGGCGTCAAAACCACAACTCTGTGGAGCGATGCGGCGCTGCCGCCGACCTCGTTCGGCATGTTCATCGACCTTCTGCGCTCCGAACACGGGGCGAAGATCCTGCGCCTGAAGGGTCTCCTGCGCATGGCGGACGATCCGGACCGTCCGGTCGTGGTGCATGGCGTGCAGCATCTGTTTCACCCGCCGCGGCGGCTCGACGCCTGGCCGGACGAGGACACACGCACCCGCATCGTGGTGATCGGCAAACATCTCGACGCCGATCTCGTGCGCCGCCTCTACGACGCCTTTGCCGGCGTACCGGGCCTCGATGCGCCGGACCGTTCGGCTTTGCTCGACAATCCGCTCGCCCCGCCCGGCATGAGACGTTGAGCCTTGCGTAATCTGCGCCCAGCGGCTTTTACTGCGCGCCGAGGAAACGCAAAAACGGAAATCCCGTGTTCAAACGGCTGAAAAACGACCTGGCGCTCCTGTCCGGGGCGCTCAGGACGCTCCGCATGATGAAACCCATCATGCTCAACAAGAGCCGCACCTTTCCGGATGTGATTTCCGAGCTTGCCGAAAAATACGGCGACCGGCCGGCGCTGATCTCCGACAAAGAAAGCTTCTCGTATAGGGGGCTCGACGAGCGCGCCAACCGTTATGCGCGGTGGGCCATGGCCAATGGTGTCGGCAAAGGCGATGTCGTTGCCCTTTTGATGCTGAACCGCGCCGAATACATGGCGTTCTGGCTCGGCGTCACGCGCGCCGGCGGCGTTGTGGCGCTGCTCAACACCAATCTCACAGGCCAGAGCCTCGGTTTCTGTGTCGATATCGTTGCGCCGAAGCATGTCGTTGTCGGCTCCGAACTTCTCGGCAATTTCGACACGGCCCGCAGTCTCCTGAAGACCGCGCCCAAAATCTGGGCGCATGGCGCGGGCGGCAGCGATGCACGCATCAACGAGGCAGTCGAGACGTTTTCGCCCACGGCGCTTTCGCCCGGCGAAAAGCCGAGCATCACCATCGAAGACCGCGCGCTCTTCATCTATACGAGCGGCACGACCGGCATGCCCAAAGCCGCCAATATCAATCACTACCGCCTGATGGCGATGACGCACGGTTTCTGCGGCGTGATGAACATCAAGCCCGATGATCGTATGTACGATGTTCTGCCGATGTATCATTCGAACGGCGGCGTTCTCGCAACCGGCGCCGTTCTGATGGGCGGCGGGCGCACCTATATCCGCGAGAAATTCTCGGCCCGCGAATTCTGGGACGATGCGGTGCGGGTCGAGGCAACGCTTGTCTTCTATATCGGCGAGCTGTGCCGCTATCTCCTGCACGCACCGCAGAGCCCGTCCGAGCAGAAGCACAAGATCCGCCTGTTCTGCGGCAACGGCCTTCGCGCCGATGTCTGGCCGGCCTTCCAGGCGCGCTTTGCCATTCCGAAAATCCTCGAATGGTACGCGGCGACGGAAGGCAATGTCGCGGTGTTCAACTGGGACGGCACGCCCGGCGCCGTCGGCCGCATTCCGTCCTGGATGGAAAAGCGCTTCGTCGTGAAAATCGTGCGCTTCGATATCGAAAAGGAAGAGCCGGTGCGCGGTCCGGACGGGCTCGTCATCGAGGCCGAGCCGGGCGAGACCGGCGAAGCCATCGGCCGCATCGTTGCCGATCCCAACAAGCCCGCCAACCGTTTCGAGGGCTATGCGGACAAAAGCGCGACCGAGAAGAAGATTCTGCGCGATGTCGTCGAAAAGGGCGATATGTGGTTCCGTACCGGCGATCTTCTCCGAAAAGACAAAGACGGTTATTTCTATTTCGTTGACCGGATCGGCGATACTTTCCGCTGGAAAGGCGAGAACGTGTCGACCATTGAAGTGGCGCAGGCCCTGACCGATTATCCGGGCGTCGAAGATGCGATCGCCTATGGGGTCGAGGTTCCGGGCCAGGACGGAAGGGCCGGCATGGTGACCCTGGTCACGACGAAGGAGTTCGATCTGAAAGGCTTCGAAGAGCACGTCGCACAGCGCCTGCCCGATTATGCGCGGCCGGTCTTCCTGCGCCAGAGCAGCGAAATCGACGTCACCGGCACCTTCAAGCAGCGCCGTCTCGAATTGCAGAAGGAAGGGTTTGACCCTGCCAAAGTCACGGACGCGCTCTATTTCCGCGATGCCGCAAGCGGCGCTTTCCAGTCGCTCGATGCCGGTTTGCGCACGCGCATCTGCGAAGGCCAGATCCGCCCATGACGACGAATTTCCGCTCGCCGGAGGCGGTCGATCCGCGCGCCGTCATCGCCTATTGGCGCGCTGCCGGGTCGGGCCGCTGGTTCCGCGGCAATGCACAGTTCGATGCCGAAACCGGCCGCCGCCTGGGTTCGCTTTATTATTGGGCGGGCGCCGGCATGCTCGATCATCTGGCCAAGACGGCGGAAGGGGCGCTTGCGCTCGTCATTCTGCTCGATCAGGTGCCGCGCAATATGTTCCGCGGCACGGCGCGCGCTTTTGCGACCGACGGCCATGCACGCGATATCGCGCGCTATGCGCTGTCACGCGGCTTCGACAGCCGCGTGAACCGTCTGATGAGGACGTTCTTCTATCTGCCCTTCATGCATTCGGAAGACGAGATCGATCAGGAGCTTTGCCTTGCGCTTTACAAGGAGCTCGGCGACAAAGAGAGCCTGCAATACGCGAAGATCCACTTCGACATCATTCAGAAATTCGGCCGCTTCCCGCATCGTAACGACGCGCTCGGACGGCCGACATCGACGGCGGAAGAGCAGTTCCTCGCCGCCGGCGGCTTTTCCGGCTAGCGGAATCCGTCGCGGTACATTCCGATCCGCTTCACATAACCGGCGGCCGTCGCAAGGCAGCGGGATACTTCGTCCGGTGTCAGTTCGCGCACGCGCTTGGCCGGCGAGCCGAGAATGAGCGAGCGCGGCGGAAAGCGCGTGTTCTGCGTGACAAGCGCATTCGCCCCGACAATCGAGCTTTCGCCGATCACAGCGCCGTTCATCACCGTCGCGCCCATGCCGATCAGCGCGCCGTCCTCCACCGTGCATCCATGGACGATGGCGCTGTGGCCGATCGAGACATTCGCGCCAAGGCGCAGCGGAAAGCCCGGATCGACATGCATGACGACGCGGTCCTGCACATTGGAGCGCCGGCCGATATGGATGCGCTCATATTCGGCGCGCAGCACCACACCGAACCAGATCGAGGCTTCGTCCTCGATCAGCACATCGCCGATGAGCATTGCGTCGGGCGCGATGAAATGTGGCCCTTGGGGAAGGGCCGGGGTGAGGTCGCCGAGAGAATGAATGGGCATGGCGGCGGCTTAGCATTCCCGCCCGTTTGAGCAAATACGGCGTTCGTCGCCGGGCTGAACAAAAGAAAAAGGTCCGGCAGGACATATCGTCCGTACCGGACCCGGAGCGTCGATCCGGTGACCGGACCGCCGGGAGGAGTTTCGAGAACTTAGTTGTTGCTGGTCGCCTGGAAGGCGGCATCGACGCGGTTTGCGGCGCCGACGGCCACGCCGTAACCGGTCAGGAGCGGAACATTGGCGTTCTTCTCCACGGTCGTGGTGCGGGCCGAAGCGTCGCTGCGGTAGACCACGCGGCCCTTCGAGTCGAAGAAGAGAACGTCGTCGCCAAGTTTGCGGATTTCAGCGACTTCGAGCGCCTTCTGCTCTTGAGCGGCGGCAATCCGATCACCCTTCTTGGCCGTGTTCGAAACGGTCTTCGGGGCATGTTCGTCGACGCCGTAGCCGGCATCGGCCGGGCCGGGGGTGAGTGCGATCGCCGCGGCGAGCCCGACAAAGGCTCCGATAGCCAGGCCGGCAATGAATTTGGAGGTCTTGGTAGCCATGACGTTAGGTCCCTCAATGTCCCGTCGCGGGGGCGTTCTGCCCGCGCCTGTCATTGGGTTAGTAACGTTTGACCCCCCTGGAGGTTCAAAACGGCTCTGGGAATTTATCCGGTAATCGACCCGTCGAGGGCCGCTTTCAGAAATTCCCTAGCGTTTTGAGGGGGTACGTCGGGGGCAACGAAGCTGCGGCCGATGCCCCGGGCCAGGATAAAGGTCAGGCGCCCGGCCTTAACTTTCTTGTCCTGGGCCATGAGATCGAGCAATCGGTCGGCATCCCCGACCTCGCCCGGAATGTCCTGAATGCGGGTCGGCAGGCCCGCGGCCTTCAAATGATCGACGACCCTTTGGGCGTCTTCGGGGGCGGCAAGGCCGAGCCGGACCGAGAATTGGAAGGCCAAAGCCATGCCGATGGCGACGCCCTCGCCATGGACGAGGCGTGCGCCGTCATAGCCGACAGCGGCTTCGAGTGCGTGGCCGAACGTGTGGCCGAGATTGAGGAGGGCGCGGTCGCCGGTCTCGAACTCGTCACGCCCGACGATCGAGGCTTTCGAAGCGCAGCTCGTTGCAATCGCTTTGGTGCGGTCGGCGCCACCCTGAAAGACATTGCCCCAATGCTTTTCCAGCCAGCCGAAGAAACCGGCATCGTCGATCAGCCCGTACTTCACCACCTCGGCATAGCCGGCGCGGAATTCGCGGTCGGGCAAAGTGTCGAGGACGTCGGTGTCGGCGAGAACAAGGCTCGGCTGATGAAACGCACCGATGAGGTTCTTTCCGGCTTTGGTGTTGATGCCGGTCTTGCCGCCGACCGATGAATCGACTTGAGCCAGCAGCGAGGTCGGCACCTGAATGACGCGCACGCCGCGGCGCAGGATCGAGGCGGCAAAGCCAGCAAGATCGCCGACGACACCGCCGCCGAACGCAATGACGACATCGCCGCGTTCGATTTTCGCATCGAGCAGGCGCGAGCAGACCTCTTCGAGATGTTTGAAGCTTTTCGAGCCCTCGCCTGAGGGGATCACCGCCGCCGAATTGATCAGATGCGCGTCATCGAGGCTGGCGCGCACCGTGTCGAGATGAAGGCGCGCGACATTCTCGTCGGTGACGACGGCGGCCGTGCGCGCGCCGGCGGCCGCAACGTCGCGGCCGAGCTGCTGCAGCAGGCCCGAACCGATGCGGATGTCGTAAGCACGCGCACCGAGCGCAACAGGGACGATGACAGGCGCGCTCATTCTTGGTCCTTTATGTCCAGAAAACTCAGCATCTGGTCGAGCGTTTCGGCGACCATGGCTTCATGCGGCACATCGCGCGACATGACGGTGATATTGGCTTCGGCGTAAACCGGCTCGCGCTTTGCCAGAAGCTTGCGCAGCACGTCTTCGGGATCGCCGTTCTTGAGCAGCGGGCGGTTGCCGCGCTTCTTGACGCGGCGCAGGAGAACATCGACTTCGGCCTTCAGCCAGACGGAAATGCCGCGCGCTCTAATCTTCTCGCGCGTCGTCTCGTCCATGAACGCGCCGCCGCCGGTCGCGATCACCGAGGGCGGTGCATCGAGAAGCCGCGAGACGACGCGGCGCTCGCCGGCGCGGAATTCCGGCTCGCCGCGCGTTGCGAAGATTTCGGGGATCGTCATACTCGCCGCCTTCTCGATCTCGGTATCGGAATCGACGAAGGGAATTTCCAGCGCTTTGGCGAGGCGGCGGCCGACCGAACTTTTTCCGGCGCCCATCATGCCGACGAGCACAACCGAGCGTCCGCCAAGGCGCGCGCGTACACGCGAACCGGCTTCCTGCAGCTGCTGATCGTCGATATGGGCCGGGGCCGTCATAATTCTTGAATCCTTGGGGCGTGGTTTCCACCAAAGCCCGTCTTGCCGCAAGGGCGTTGCCTTCGCGGCCGGGGCGTGATTCCTGTAAACGGTGAATCCTTAAGGCCCCGGTTCTCATGCCGAGTACATTCCGCCTCCTGCGCAATCTGGCCGTTCTGGCTGCCCTGGTCTTTGCCGGGGTGTGGGCGCTGGCGACCTTTGTCGAGCCGACGCCGCGCGAAATGTCGGTCATCGTGCCGATCGACGTGGAGAAATGACCCCCGGAATGGCGACGGAACGTCATATCGAGAGCTTTCTCGAAATGCTGTCGGCGGAACGGGGTGCCGCCAAAAATACGCTCGAGGCCTATCGGCGCGATCTCGACGATTATGCCGGCTTTCTCGACGGCCGCGGCCGGGACGCCGATACCGCCGATGCCGACGACATAAGGGCCTGGCTGAGCGATCTTTCAAAGCGCGGCTTTGCCGCCTCGTCCGCGGCACGGCGGCTGTCGGCGGTCAAGCAGATGCACCGCTTTCTCTATTCCGAGGGCGTGCGCAGCGAAGATCCGGGCGCCTCGCTGAACGGGCCCAAACGCGGTCGCCCTCTGCCGAAAGTCCTGACCATCAAGGAAGTCGACACGCTTCTCGCTGCCGCCGCCGAAGGCACGGGCGATGAGAGCCGGCCGCCGATCGAGCGTCTCCGAGCCGCGCGCATGACGGCGCTGCTCGAAATCCTCTACGCCACGGGCCTTCGCGTCTCCGAACTCGTCACGCTGCCGCGCTCCTCGGCGCGGCCGGGCATCCAGGTTCTGTCGATCAAGGGCAAAGGCGGTCGCGAGCGCCTTGTGCCGCTGACAGATGTCGCCCGGCGCGCCACCGCTGCCTATCTCGACCTGCTCGAGGGGCGCAATGGCAGGCCGAGCCCGCATCTTTTCCCGGCCTTGTCGGAAAGCGGCCATCTGACCCGCCAGGCCTTCGCCCGCGACCTCAAAGAGGTCGCCATCCGGGCCGGGCTCGACCCCACACGGGTCTCTCCGCATGTCCTGAGGCACGCTTTCGCCAGCCATCTTTTGCAGAACGGGGCGGATCTGCGCTCGGTCCAGCAGCTTCTCGGCCATGCCGATGTCGCCACCACCCAGATCTACACCCATGTTCTGGATGAAAGGCTGGCCGGAATGGTGCGCGATCTCCATCCCCTGGGGGATTCGGAGTAAGCTTGACTTAACGTCCCCCTGACATCAGTTTCCCGGCGCCCAGCGGCCGATGTCCGCGATAGAGGGGTCAGGGCCCCCCACAGCATCCCCCGGACATGCGCAGCTATCTCGATTTCGAAAAACATATTGCGGAGCTCGAGGCGAAGATCGACGAGCTTCGGACCGTTGCATCGGGCGGCCAGGTCGACGTCGAGGCTGAGATCGCGCGTCTGCAGAAGCTGGTCGAGGAAGCCCTCAACGAGCTCTATGCGAAGCTGACGCCCTGGCAGAAAACGCAGGTCGCGCGCCACCCGCTGCGCCCGCATTTCACCGATTACACCCAGTCCCTCTTCACCGATTTCACCGAGCTCGCCGGCGACCGCAAATTCGGCGACGACGCGGCGATTGTCGGCGGTTTCGCCCGGTTCCGCGGCGAGAGCGTCATGGTTCTGGGCCATGAGCGTGGTTCGGACACCGAGAGCCGCCTGAAACACAATTTCGGCATGGCCCGGCCCGAAGGCTACCGCAAGGCGGTGCGCCTGATGGAAATGGCCGACCGGTTCGGCATTCCGATCGTCAGCCTTGTCGACACCGCCGGCGCCTATCCCGGCATCGATGCGGAAGAGCGCGGCCAGGCGGAAGCCATCGCCCGGTCGACGGAAGCCTGCCTCAATCTCGGCGTGCCCAATGTGGCGGTGATCATCGGCGAGGGCGGCTCGGGCGGCGCTATCGCCATCGCCACAGCCAACAGCGTCCAGATGCTGGAGCACTCGGTCTACAGCGTCATCTCGCCGGAAGGCGCCGCCTCGATCCTGTGGCGCGATTCGGCCCGGGCCCAGGATGCGGCGGCGAATCTGAAAATCACTGCCGGGGATCTCCTCAAGCTCGGTGTGATCGACAGCATCATTCCGGAGCCCATCGGCGGCGCCCAGCGTCACCCGGATCAGATGATCGCCTCAGTGGGAGAAGCGGTCGCCGACGCCCTCGACGGGTTGAAGGGGCTCGACCGCGATACGGTCCGCCGCAAACGGCGGGAAAAATTCCTCGCCATCGGCCGCCATATCCCCGCCTAAGTTTTTGGTTCTAAACCATTAACTTGCACGCGATCGCGTTAAGATTGCGGTAACTTTCTAGTAAGGCTAAACCGTTTTAGTCGAGGGTGGCCGGCCGAGAAGGCCGGCAGACGGATTCCGGGGACCCATGACGAGCCGCTTTTCCTCTTCGCTTCTGATTGTCGGTGCCGCGGCGCTGATCCTCGGCGGCTGCCAGGGAACCGAGACCGCCGGCAAGTACAAGCATATCGAGCCGATCCCGGACAAAACGCTCGCCCTTATGAAAGATAAGGGCATGAGCCGGCGCGATCCGATCCTGATCCGCATCTACAAGGAAACGAGCGAGCTCGAACTCTGGAAGAAGAAGGCGGACGGCCGTTACGGCCTGCTCAAGACCTACGAGATCTGCCGCTTCTCCGGAACGCTCGGCCCGAAAAAGGTCGAAGGCGACGGCCAGTCGCCGGAGGGCTTCTATCAGGTCACGCCAGGCCAGATGAATCCGAACTCGCAATATTATCTGTCGTTCAATCTCGGCTTCCCGAACGCGTATGACCGCAGCCTCGGCCGCACCGGCGCGCACCTGATGGTGCATGGCGACTGCCTGTCCAAGGGCTGCTACGCGATGACCGACAAACAGATCGGCGAGCTTTATTCGATCGCCCGCGAAGCGCTTAATGCCGGCCAGCCGGCCTTCCAGGTTCAGGCTCTCCCGTTCCGCATGACCGCCGAGAACATGGCGCGCCGGCGCGACGACAAGAATTTCGAGTTCTGGGAAAATCTCAAGGAGGGCGCCGACCACTTCGAGGAGACCAAGCTCGAACCGAAGGTCAATGTCTGCGGCCATAAATACGTCTTCGACGCGACGCCGAAAAATGGCGGCACCTTCGATCCGAATGCGGCCTGCCCGGAATTCGAGGTCGATCCACGCATCGCCATGGCGGTCGGCGGCAAGGAGCGTCAGGATAAGACCGAGTTCGACAAACTCGTCTCCGGCGGCCTGCAGACCGCGGAGGCCTATGCGCCGCAGAACGGCCGCGAGCGCCGTTCGCTGAGCGATCCGATCCGCCGTCCGCAGCCTGTCGTGATGATCGCCGAAGCGCCAAAGCCCCAGCAGGCCTTCGCGCTCGCTATGGTCGACAGCAATGCCGGTTCTGGCGTGCCGATGCCGGTGCCGTCGCCCTACAAGACCACCGCTGCCGTGAAGTCCGAAAAGCCCGGCATGTTCTCCTGGCTGCGCGAGAAGCCGGCCAATGAGAAGACGGGCTCGACGCCGTCGGCCACGACGCCTTCAGCGAAGAGCGCGGCGAGCACGGTCGCGATGGCCGAGCGCAATCGCACGCCGCCGCCGAGCCAGCCGATCGCAGCCTCGCTCGCGCCGGTGCCGAAAGAAAAGCCCTTCTACAAGCGCCTCTGGGGCTTTGGCGGGAAGGATGAAGCTCCGGCGGAAGCCGCAGCGCCGCCGCAGCCCGCGTCCGCGCCGAAGGCCGCTGCTGCTCCCGCGCCTGCACCGCGTCCGGCTTCTGCGCCAAAGCCTCAGGCTTCCGTGCCGCAGTCCAAGCCCGCTCCGGCGGAAAGCGCCGCGCCTCCGCCGACGCGCACCGACGCCGCATTCGGCGCCTTCGGTCCGCCGCCCGTGCAGTCCGGCGGCTTCCAGTAATCCCGTCTCACCCGCAATAAAAAACGGCCGCTCACGCGGCCGTCTTTTTATTTGTAAGTGCTACGTTCTTCAGAACTTGCCGTGGCAGTGCTTGAACTTTTTGCCCGATCCGCACGGGCAGTTCGCATTGCGCGGCACCCGGCCCCAGGTCGAGGGATCTTTCGGATCGACGCCGGCCGGAAGCTGCGAGGCTTCGACCTCGAAATCGTCTTCGCCGGTGAACGGATCTTCGTGATGCGGCCGCATCTCGGGAAGTTCCGGCGGCGCCTGTTCCTGCTGCACGAGTTCGACATGCGCGAGCTGACCCGTCACCCCTTTGCGCAGACGGCCGAGCAGCATCTGGAAGAGCTCGAAGGCTTCGGTCTTGTACTCGTTCAGGGGATCGCGCTGACCGTAACCACGCAGGCCGATGACCTGACGAAGATGATCGAGCGTCGACAAATGTTCGCGCCACAGACCGTCAAGCGTCTGCAGGACGAGCGCCTTTTCGATATGGCGCATGACGTCCGGTCCGAAGCGCGCGGCCTTTGACGCCATCGCGCTGTCGCTCGCATTCTTGATGCGCTCGCGGATTTCCTCGTCGGCGATGCCTTCTTCCTTCGCCCATTCCTGAACCGGAAGATTGAGACCGAGCGTTTCCTGAACGTCGGTGGCAAGACCTGCTGCATCCCACTGTTCGGCATAGGCGTTCGGCGGGATGTGCGCCGAGACCATGTCGTCGATCACGCCATGGCGCATATCGACGACCGTCTCAGCAAGATCGCCTTCCTCAAGCAGCTCGAGGCGCTGCTCGAAGATGACCTTGCGCTGGTCGTTCATCACGTTGTCGAATTTCAGAAGGTTCTTGCGGATGTCGAAGTTGCGCGCCTCGACCTTCTTCTGCGAACGCTCCACCGCCTTGTTGATCCAGGGGTGGATGATCGCTTCGCCTTCCTTCAGGCCGAGCTTCTGCAGCATTCCGTCCATGCGGTCGGAGCCGAAGATGCGCATTAGATCGTCCTGTATGGACAGGAAGAACTTCGAGCGGCCGGGATCGCCCTGACGGCCGGAACGGCCGCGCAGCTGGTTGTCGATGCGGCGGCTTTCATGGCGTTCGGTGCCGATGATGTAGAGCCCGCCCGGGCGCTCTATCGTCTTGCCGTTCTCGAACTCGATGGTCTCGCCGGAGGAGAGCACCGCTTCGCGGAACTTGGCGATTTCGGCCTTGATGTCGGCTTCCTTGTCGTCGCGACGAGAGCCTTCGAGATTTGCGGTCTCCTGCGCAACACGCATGTCGACATTGCCGCCGAGTTTGATGTCGGTGCCGCGGCCGGCCATGTTGGTGGCGATCGTGATCGCGCCCGGAACGCCGGCTTCGGCTACGATAAAGGCTTCCTGTTCATGGAAGCGGGCGTTCAGCACCGCGAACTGGCGGCTCGGTTTGCCCGAACGCGCCGAGGCGTAGAGTTTCTCAGCGGCGGCCGGATCGTTGAAATCGATCTGTTTGAAGCCGGCTTCTTTCAGAAGATCGGCGAGAAGTTCGGATTTCTCGATTGAGGCGGTGCCGACGAGAACCGGCTGCAGGCGATCATGCGCACGTTCGATCTCGGCAATGACGGCTTTGTATTTTTCCGGCGCCGTCCGATAGACCTCGTCGTCTTCGTCCTGACGGGCGACGGGGAGGTTTGTCGGGATCTCGATGACGTCGAGATTGTAGATGTCGAGGAATTCGTCGGCTTCGGTGAGCGCGGTGCCGGTCATGCCCGCGAGCTTGCCGTACATGCGGAAATAGTTCTGGAAGGTGATCGAGGCGAGCGTCTGGTTCTCGGGCTGGATCTGGACGTGTTCCTTGGCCTCGAGCGCCTGATGCAGGCCTTCCGAATAGCGGCGGCCCGGCATCATGCGGCCGGTGAACTCGTCGATGATGACAATCTCGCCATTGTGGACGATGTAGTCCTTGTCGCGCGTGAACATTTTGTGCGCGCGCAGAGCCTGCTGGACATGGTGGACGACCGAGACGTTCTCGACGTCGTAGAGGCTTTCGCCCTTCAGAAGTCCGGCCTGCTTCAGAAGCTCCTCGAGGAATTCGTTGCCGGCTTCCGTCAGCGCGACGGTGCGCTGCTTCTCGTCAAGTTCGAAATGCTCAGGCGCGAGCTTCGGAATGAACGTGTCGAGCGTGATGTAAAGCTCGGAGCGGTCTTCGAGCGGGCCGGAAATAATAAGCGGCGTGCGCGCTTCGTCGACGAGGATCGAGTCGACTTCGTCGACGATCGCAAAGTTATGCCCGCGCTGCACCATCTGCGCGAGGTCGTATTTCATATTGTCGCGCAGATAATCGAAGCCGAGTTCGTTGTTCGTCGCGTAGGTGACGTCGCAGGCATAGGCCGCGCGGCGCTCATCGTCGTCGAGGCCGTGGACGATGATGCCGGTCGACAGGCCGAGAAAGCTGTAGAGGCGGCCCATCCATTCGGCGTCGCGGCGGGCGAGGTAGTCGTTGACGGTGACGACATGCACGCCCTTGCCGGCCAGTGCATTCAGATAGACGGGCAAAGTGGCGACGAGGGTTTTGCCTTCGCCGGTTTTCATTTCGGCAATGCCGCGCTCGTGCAGCACCATGCCGCCGAGGAGCTGCACGTCGAAGGGACGCATGCCCAGAACGCGTTTGGCCGCCTCGCGGACGGTCGCGAAGGCCGGCACCAGAAGGTCATCGAGATCGGCGCCGTCCGCGAGCTGTTGGCGGAACGCCGCGGTGCGGGCGCGCAACTGATCGTCGCTGAGGGCTGAAAGCTCAGCCTCGAGCGCGTTGACCTGCGCCACTTTGGGCTGATGGCTCTTCAGACGGCGGTCGTTGGAAGAGCCGAAGAAACGGGAAAGTGCGCCAAGCATCAAAGCCTCGTGAATGTCGCTTGCCTAAGCGCGAAAAGGGTTACGCCCTAGGGCGTCTGGGACCGCAAGGCCGGCGGCCGCCGTTTCGGGCGGTTCCGTGCGGGTTTAGGGAGGACGCGGGCGGTTAATCCCTGAAAAACATGACCGTTCCTAGACGGATGGGGGGAGAATTATGAACGCGTCTGAGGGTTGTCAATGTGACCCGTTTTAGGCCAGTGTCCGCCCGCTCGCGGCCCAAGAGCCGCCTGAGAGGAATTAACCCCGATGATCCGTGAACTTCTCGGCCGTCCCGGCCGCTCCGCCCTCATTCTCGCTCTGGCCCTTAGTGCCTCGGCGGCCCTGGCGCAGACCCCCCCGGCGACGGCTCCGGCCGACCCGAATGCGGTGGTGGCGACGGTCAATGGCGAGAAGCTGACCGAGCGCGAAGTCCAGCTGGCTCTGCAGGAACTGCCCCAGAATTCCGGCTCGCCGGAAGAGCAGCGTGAGGAAATCATCGGCTTTCTGATCAACGCCAAGCTCGTCGCCAAGGCGGCCCGCGACGCCAAGATGGACCAGGGCGCCGATTACGACATCAAGCTCGAGTTCGGCCGCCAGCGTGTCCTGATGCAGACCTATCTCGAAAAAGCCGCCAAAGAAGGCGTGACCGAGGAAGCCGTCAAAAAGGTCTTCGACGATACGATCAAGGAAATGAAGCCGGAAGAGGAAATCCGCGCCCGTCATATCCTCGTCGAGACCGAGGAAGAGGCCAAGAAGGTCGCCGACCGCATCAAGGCCGGCGAAGATTTCGCCGCCATCGCCAAGGAAGTGTCGAAGGATCCGGGTTCGGGCGCCGAGGGCGGCGATCTCGGTTATTTCGCCAAGGGCAATATGGTGCCCGAATTCGGCGAAGCCGCCGAAAAGCTCGAGGTCGGCAAAGTCTCCGATCCGGTGAAGTCCCAGTATGGCTGGCACATCATCAAGGTCGAGGATAAGCGCACCAAGCCGCTGCCGAAATTCGAGGACGTGCGCGCCCAGATCGAGGAATATGTGTCGCGCCGCGCCCAGCAGGAAGCGGTGAAGAAGCTTCTCGACGCCGCCAAGATCGAGCGCGTCGGCGCGCCGGTCAAAAAGCTCGAAGAAACTCCGGCTCCGGCGAAGTAAGAGGCGCCTTATGGCAGGCAAGCTTTCGCCGCTGGCGCCGAAAAGCTTTCCGGCGCTGCCGGCGCTTGCCGGCGTCACCATCGCAACGGCGGAAGCCGGTATCCGCTATAAAGGCCGCACCGACGTCCTTCTGATGCTGTTTGCGCCGGGGACCAGCGTCGCCGGCGTGTTCACCCGCTCCCGCTGTCCGTCGGCGCCGGTCGATTGGTGCCGCGCCGTTCTGCCCGCCGGCAAAGCGCGCGCCCTCGTCGTCAATTCCGGCAACGCCAACGCCTTCACCGGCAAGAAAGGCCGCGCCGCGACGAAACTGACGGCCGAGCTTGCGGCCAAGGCGATCGGTTGCGCCGAAAACGAAATCTTCCTCGCTTCCACCGGCGTTATCGGCGAGCCGCTCGATGCGGAAAAATTCCGCGGCGTTCTCGACAGACTGGCGAAGGGAACCACCGGCAATGCGTGGGAGAAAGCCGCCCGCGCCATCATGACGACCGACACGTTCCCGAAGGGTGCGTCGGCGCATCTTGATCTCGACGGCACGCAGATTTCGATTTCCGGCATCGCCAAGGGCGCCGGCATGATCGCGCCGGATATGGCGACCATGCTGAGCTTCCTTGCGACCGATGCGCCGGTATCGCCCCCCGTGCTGCAAAGCCTGTTGTCGGAAGCGGTGCAGACGACCTTCAACTGCGTCACCGTCGATGGCGATACCTCGACCTCGGATACGCTCCTTGCCTTTGCGACGGGCGCTGCCGGCGGCAAGGAAATCTCCGATCCGAAAGATCCGCGCGCTTATGCGCTCGGCGCTGCGTTCAAACAGGTCTTGGGCGATCTCGCCCAGCAGGTTGCCCGCGATGGCGAGGGCGCAACGAAATTCATCACCGTTGATGTCGAAGGCGCCGAAAGCGATGAATCGGCGCGGCGCATCGCGCTGTCGATTGCGAATTCGCCTCTGGTCAAAACGGCGATCGCCGGCGAAGACGCCAATTGGGGCCGCGTCGTCATGGCCGTCGGCAAAGCCGGCGAGCCTGCGGACCGCGATAAACTGTCCATACATTTTGGCGGCATCCGCGTCGCCGCAGACGGCGAGCGCGATCCGACTTACGATGAAGCGAAAACCTCGGCCTATATGAAGAGCCAGGATATCGGCGTGCGCGTCGAGATCGGGCTCGGGTCCGGCAAAGCGCGCGTTTGGACGTGCGATCTGACATCGGATTATATCTCTATTAACGCAGATTACCGGTCGTAATAATTCGATAAAATACCCCCGACTTTCTGCAATCGCTGAATGCCGTCTTTAAGATTTTAGCATGATACTCGCGAAATCTGAGGTGAAGCCGCTCTTGCTTGTTGCGGCCTGCGCTCTGGTCGATGCCGACGGACGGGTCCTCTTGGCCCAGCGTCCCGAAGGCAAGCCGATGGCAGGTCTCTGGGAATTCCCGGGAGGCAAGGTGGAGGCAGGCGAGACCCCGGAAGAAACTTTAATCAGGGAGCTCGCTGAGGAACTGGGAATAGAAGTTAAGGCGGCCTGTTTGGCGCCCTTAACGTTCGCAAGTCACGGCTACGACCACATGCACCTTCTGATGCCGCTTTACATATGCCGGCGCTGGGAGGGAATGGTGAAGCCGCTGGAGGGCCAGACGCTGGCCTGGGTCGAACCTAAACGGCTCAGGACCTACCCGATGCCCGCCGCTGACGAGCCTCTGATCCCGGCTCTGATCGACCTCCTCTAAAGCTTGGGGGCAGAAAATGGCCAATATGATTCAGCTCGTGAAGACCTTCGCCAAGGATGAAAGCGGCGCGACCGCCATCGAATACGGCCTCATCGCCGCGATGATTTCCGTGGCCGTTATCGGCGCTGTCAGCTTTGTCGGCGATGAACTCGGCAACGTGTTCAACTCGGTCGGCGAGACGCTCGAAGGCTCGATCAAGTAATTTGATCAGGTCGAACTTCTGGGCGGCTTCACGCCGCTTGGAATTTCCACCGTACCGAGGGCGTCGGCGAGACGTGCTTTCGCCGAGCCCGGCCGCAGCGGCTTCTGCTGGCTTTCATGCGGCGCCCATCCCGACATCCATACAATTTCGACCGTCGCTCTGATCCGTCCATCCGGATCGGAGAAATGCGCGCGGTAGATCTCGTCGAGCTTTGCCAGCGTTTGGCGGCGCAGCGGCGTTTTTGCGCGCGCCAGCATCGGGTTTGTCGCGCCGAGCGATCTTAGGTCGCGGAACAGCCCGTAAATATCCTTGTAGCGGATCGTCAGCCGCTCTGAATCCACCACCGGCAAAGCAAACCCCGCGCGCTGAAGAAGCGCCCCGAGATCGCGCACATCGGCAAACGGAATGACGCGCGGACTTAAGCCGCCGAGCGTTTCGCTTTCCGCTTCGGCAAAAGCCCGGCGCAGTTCGTTGAGCGTCTCGCCGCCGGCAACAGCCGCCATGAAAAGCCCGTCCGGCCTCAGCGCGCGGCGGATTTGGACGAGAAGCCCCGGCAGATCTTCGGCCCAGTGCAGCGCCAGCGCCGAGACGACGAGATCGAGCGATGCCGGCGCAAACGGCAAAGCCTCACCCTGCACCGTAATGTCCGCGCCGGGCTCGTCGCCGGCGCGCTTCAGGCTGCCGATACGATCGACGCTTTTCAGCGCATCGCGGATATCGGTGCCGCGGCTGAACAGATCGACAGCATTCGGAAAATCGCGCAGCACAGGCGCAAGGCGCTCCGCCATTTCCTCGGCGATGCGCGGCATCAGAAATTCGTCGCTGAGCCCCAAATTGCGCGCCCGCTCCAGCCGGGAGCGGCGCAGGGCGGTGTCGAAAAGGCGGGGCGCGGACATGGCCGGGATATGAGCCCGCGGCGCGCGCCGGTCAAATCCTGTCTTGCTTCCCTTTTCTGGAAGGGCTTCGCTAGAGCCGATTGAGGAGGGGCTTATGGCAAAGAAATTCGTGCCGAAGTTCAAGCAAGCCAGACGCCTCTATAGCGGCCTGTATCGGGCACTCAAGGAGCCAGCAGTGAGAACGGCCCTCTCGCTTGTCGCGGCGCTGATCCTGATCGCATCCATCTTCTACTGGATCGTCGAAGGCTGGTCGCTGCTCGATTCCGTCTATTTCTCGGTCGTGACGATTGCGACCGTCGGCTACGGCGATTTCGTGCCGAAGACGGCGCCGGGCAAGATTTTCACCATGGTCTATATCTTCTGCGGCCTCGGCATCTTCGTTTCGGCGGCAACGGTTCTCGCCCAGGCGATCACGCATGAGGGGGCGGACCGCCGGTGAGTTTCGCGCAGGCGATATCGGGTCTGCCGGGCGGCCTCCGGCGCGCCGTACGCGCCGTTCTCGATATCGCTCTGCCGCCGCTCTGCCTCGGCTGCGCCAAGCCCGTCGGCACGGCCGCCACTTTGTGCCCCGCCTGTTGGCAGGGGATGGATTTTATCGCCCGGCCTTATTGCGAGCGTCTCGGCACCCCGTTCCAGGCCGATCTCGGCCCCGGCATCCTGTCGCTGAAAGCTATTTCCGATCCGCCGTCTTTCGGCCGGGCGCGGGCTGCCGCGCGCTATGACGGGGCGGCGCGGCTTCTCGTCCACCGGCTGAAATATTCCGACCGGCTCGATCTCGGCGCCGCCATGGGAAGCTGGATGGTGCGCGCCGGGCACGAGGTTCTGGACGGAGCGGAGGTTCTCGTGCCGATCCCGCTTCATAAAGTCCGGTTCTGGGGACGGCGCTTCAATCAGGCCGGCGAGCTTGCCAAGGCGATCTCGCGGGAAACCGGCCTTCCGGTCGCGCATGAGGCGCTCAGGCGCGTGAAGGCGACGAAGAGCCAGGTCGGGCTTTCGGCAGCCGAGCGCGCCCGCAACCTCACGGGCGCGTTCCGCCCGGGACAGGCGAATACAGTGCGGGGCCGCCGCGTCGTTCTGATCGACGATGTGATGACCACGGGCTCAACCCTCAACAGTGCCGCCAATGCCTTGCGGCGGGCCGGGGTCGCGGAGGTGGATGCCCTGGTCTTCGCGCTTGTCGCCGAGCGCGTCTGACAGCATATCTGTCTCATGCCAGTCACGATCTACACCAAGCCCATGTGCCCCTATTGCCATGCGGCCCTCGAACTCCTCGACAGCAAGGGCGTCGACTATCAGGAGATCGACATTGCCGGGAAACCGGAACTGCGTGCGCAGATGATCCAGCGCTCGGGCGGACGCATGACCGTGCCGCAAATTTTCGCCGGCGACCGCCATCTCGGCGGATGCGATGACATCTATGCGCTCGATGCGCGGGGCGAACTCGATCCGGTGCTGAACGGATGAGCGAGACGAGCTTTATCGCGGGCCTTGTGCAATTGCGGTCTGGACAGACCGTGGCGGCAAATATCGACGAGACGTCGAAGCTGATCCGTGAAGCCGCCGGGAAGGGCGCACATTATGTGCAGACGCCCGAGATGACCTCGCTTCTCGTCCGTGATCGCGAACGGCTGATGAATCTCGTCACCGATGAGGAGCATGATGCGGCGCTGATCGCTTTCCGCGCGCTCGCGAAGGAACTCGGCATCTATCTTCACATCGGCTCGCTCGCGGTGCGTTTTGCCGATGAGCGCGAACGCGTCGCCAATCGCGGCTTTCTCATTCAGCCCGACGGTGATATCGCCGCGCGCTACGACAAGATCCACATGTTCGATGTCGATCTCGACAAGGGCGAGAGCTGGCGCGAATCGCGTACCTACCAGCCGGGCGAAGTCGCCATCACCACCGATCTCCCCTGGGGCCGGCTCGGCATGACGATCTGCTACGATCTGCGCTTCTCGGCGCTTTATCGCGCCCTCGCCGAAGGCGGTGCTTCATTTCTTGCCGTTCCTGCCGCCTTCACCCAGCAGACGGGCGAAGCGCACTGGCATGTGCTGCTGCGCGCCCGCGCGATTGAAACGGGAAGTTTCGTGTTTGCGGCGGCGCAGGCCGGCAAGCACGAAGACGGCCGCGAAACCTTCGGGCATAGTTTGATCGTCGATCCCTGGGGCAAAGTGCTCGCGGAAGCCGGCACCGAGACGGGCGTTGTGACCGCCAGGATCGAACCGCATCTGTCGGCGGAGGCGCGCAAGCGTATTCCCGTTCTTCAGAACGGGCGGCGGTTCGCGATCGCGGCCTCCGAACCCGTGCATCTGCATGAGGTCGGCAAATGATTCGCTATGCACTCTCCTGCGCCACGGGCCATGGCTTCGATGTCTGGTTCCGCTCGGGCGATGATTACGACGCCCAGGCCAAGCGCGGGCTATTGTCCTGTCCGGTCTGCGGTTCGCAAAAGGTCGAGAAGGCGCTGATGTCGCCTGCGGTCGCAACGCATGAAGCAGATGGCGCGCAGGGCGCTTCCACGGAAGCTGTCATTCTCAGCGAGAAGGAAACGGAACTGCGCGAGATGATCCGCAAAGTGCGCGATGAGGTGACGAAACACGCCGAGAATGTCGGCCCGCGTTTTGCCGAAGTCGCCCGCCAGATGCATGATGGCGAGATCGAGCGCTCATCGGTCTATGGTGTTGCGTCCGCCGATGAGGTGCGCTCCCTGAGCGAAGACGGCGTTGAGTTCCATCCGCTTCCGACGCTTCCCGAAGAAGGCAATTGATTGATCGCGCCTCCGGTCTTCACGGACGAGGATATGGCCGAGCTGCGCCGCATGAATGCGCGCCTCGCCTTTGCGCCGCGCGTGCGCATGAAGACGTGGGCAAGCCGCCGCATCTCGCATCTCGTCGTGCTCCTGCTCGAAACCTTTTATTCGAAAGGCGTCGGCAAGACGGGCGTCACGGTCGAAACGCGCTCGATCATCGCGCTCGGCAAGCGCATCTCGATCCGGATCTTGCGGCCACCGGGAAAATTGCGCGGCGTTCATCTCGATATTCATGGCGGCGGATGGTGCGCCGGCAATGCCAAAATGAACGATCAGCCGAACGCGGCTTTGGCCGCTGCGTGCCAGGTCGCGGTGGTCAGCGTCGAATACGGCCGCGCGCCGGAATGCTCGATCCATGAACTGATCGATCAGTGCGAGGCCGTCGCCGTGTGGCTCTCCGAAAACGTCGCGCGCGAATTCAAAGCCGATCGCATGACCATCGGCGGCGACAGCGCGGGCGCGCATCTTGCAGCCTGCGTGCTTCTGCGCCGTCCACGCCGGTTCCGCGCAGCCTTGCTCTGGTATGGCGTCTACGATCTTGCGGGCAGCAAGGGCTTGCGAGAAGCGCCGCGCAACGCGCTCGTCTTCCATGCGCCGACCATGCTGGCCTGCCTGCGTCTGCTGACGCCGCATATGAGCGATGAAGAGCGGCGCGCGGGCGATATCTCGCCGCTCTTTGCCGATCTCAAGGGCATGCCGCCGGCGCTTCTGATTTCCGGAATGAAGGATCCGCTGCACACCGAAAGCGTCCAGCTCTATGCGAAATGGCGCGCCGCAGGGGCGGATACGCGGCTGCTCGAAGTGCCGGAGGCGGGGCACGCCTTCAACAGATTGCACATCGAGCTTTCGCGCAAGACGGAAGGCTACGCCCATGCCTGGCTGTCGAACTATTTTTCGGCGGTGAGCCAGTAATTACAGCCGCTGTCGCGGCCGAGCCGCCAGCGATCCCGGAGCGGATCGAAGATCATTCCGGTGACATCTGTGGCCTCAACCCCCGCCGAGGCGCACCAGGAGGTGAGCTCGTCGGGCGTCACGAATTTCTGCCAGTCATGCGTGCCCGCCGGAATCCAGCGCAGCACATATTCGGCGCCGACAATGGCGAGCGCAAAACTCTTGACCGTGCGGTTCAGCGTCGAAAACAGAACAAGCCCGCCCGGCCGTGCAAGGCCGGATATGGTTTTGACGAAGGAGGCGGGGTCGTCGACATGTTCGATGACTTCGGAGGCGATCACGGCGTCGAATGTCCTTCCCTCGGCCAGAAGCTCTTCGGCGGAGGCCGCCCGGTAATTGATGTCGAGCCCCGCCTCTTCGGCATGGGACTTGGCGACCGCGATGCTCTCGGCCGCGGGTTCGATGCCGGTCACCGACGCGCCGAGCCGGGCGAGCGGTTCGGATAGAATGCCGCCGCCGCAGCCCACATCGAGGATATTGAGGCCTTTGAGGCTTTTCAGGCTGGACGGGTCGCGGGCAAAGCGCTCGGCCAGCCGGTCGCGGACATATTCCACCCGGACCGGGGTGAGCTTGTGAAGGGGGGCATAGGGGCCTTTGGGGCTCCACCATTCATCCGCGAGAGCGGCGAACCGGGCGACCTCTTCCTGATTAACCGAACTCGCCACAACTCTCCTCCCGGCGGCTCGTGGGGATTTGCCCTCCGCCACCGCCGCCGTTATGTATACGCGCCTTTTTCAGGGCGCCACCCGCTTGGGTAGGCGTAGAACCCCAATCCGAACCTGCCGGACCCTTAATGGCCCGCATTGTTATGAAGTTCGGCGGCACGTCGGTCGCCACTATCGAGCGCATCCAGAACGTCGCGCGCCATGTGAAGCGCGAGGTCGATGCTGGCCATGAGGTGGCCGTCGTCGTCTCGGCCATGGCGGGCGTGACCAATCAGCTCGTCGCCTGGTGCAAAGAGGCGATGGCCGACTATGACCGCCGCGAATATGACGCCGTCGTCGCTTCGGGCGAGCAGGTGACCTCGGGTCTCCTTGCCATTGCCCTGCACAATCTCGGCCTCAAGGCGCGCTCCTATCAGGGCTGGCAGATTCCGCTGAAGACCGACGAGACCCATGGCTCGGCGCGCATCGCCGATCTCGGCGGCAGCACCATTGTCGAGGGCTTCAAGAACGGGACTGTCGCCTGCATCGCCGGCTTCCAGGGTGTCTCTCCCGACGGCTCGATCGCAACACTCGGCCGCGGCGGCTCCGATACGTCGGCGGTGGCGGTCGCGGCCGGCATCAAGGCCGACCGCTGCGACATCTATACGGATGTTGACGGCGTCTACACGACCGATCCCCGCATCGTGCCGCAGGCGCGCCGGCTGGACCGTGTCGCCTTCGAGGAAATGCTTGAAATGGCCTCGCTCGGGGCCAAAGTGCTGCAGGTCCGCTCGGTCGAGCTGGCCATGGTGCACAATGTGCGGGTGTTCGTGCGCTCGAGCTTCGATGCGCCGGATGCGCCCCAGATCGGCGTGGGCAATCTGCCGCCCGGAACCCTCATCTGCAACGAGGAAGAGATCGTGGAACAGCAGGTCGTCACCGGCATCGCCTATTCGAAGGACGAAGCCCAGGTCACTTTGCGCGGGGTTCAGGACAAGCCGGGCGTTGCCGCCGGCGTCTTCGGCCCGCTCGCTTCGGGCAATATCAATGTCGACATGATCGTCCAGAACATCTCGGACGACGGCACGACCGACCTCACCTTCACCGTCCCGGTCGCCGATTACGAGCGGGCTATGGCGGCCCTTCAGAAGAACAAGAAGGAAATCGGCTACGCCAAGCTCGACGGCGCGACCGATGTCGTGAAGGTTTCGGTGGTCGGTATCGGAATGCGCTCGCATGCCGGCGTTGCCGCCAAAGCCTTTGCCGCGCTTGCGGAAAAGGGCATCAATATCCGCGTCATAGCCACTTCCGAGATCAAGATCTCGGTTCTGATCGATGCGGCCTATACCGAACTTGCCGTTCGTACGCTGCACTCGATATACGGGCTGGATCAGGCCTAGCGCCCGGCGGCTAGAATCGGTTCATCTTCAAGGCGTAGACACATCCTCGGGGCAAGGTCCCCGGTTACGGAGTATTCGGCCCATGCGAGGTGCTTTCGGCGGCCCACGCGTGCTCTTGCGCCGCCTCCGCGAGGTCATGGCGGAGCCGGTCACCGCGCAGGACAAGCTCGACAGAATCGTGGTGCTCATCGCGGCGAATATGGTCGCCGAGGTGTGCTCGACCTATGTGCTGCGCGTCGACGGCGAGCTTGAGCTCTACGCGACCGAGGGTCTGAACCCGCAGGCCGTTCACCAGACGACGCTCGGCCGCGGCGAGGGTCTTGTCGGCCTTGTCGCCAGCGCGGCCGAACCCCTGAACATTTCCGACGCCCAGAACCATCCGGCCTTCAGCTACAAGCCGGAAACGGGCGAAGAGATTTACCACTCCTTCCTCGGCGTGCCGATTCTCAGAGCCGGCAATACGCTCGGCGTGCTCGTCGTCCAGAACAAGGCGCACCGCACCTACAGCGAAGAGGAAGTCGAGGCGCTGCAGACCACCGCCATGGTGCTGGCGGAAATGATCGCCTCGGGCGAACTCACCTCGATCGCGCGCCCCGGCGCCGAGCCCGCGGTGACGCGCCCGCTTCACGCAACGGGCGTGCCGCTCGCCGAAGGCATCGCGCTTGGTTACGCGGTGCTGCACGAGCCGCGCACGCTCGCCACCGAAAATCTCATCGCCGAAGACGTAACGAAAGAAGTCGCGCGCCTCGATGAATCGGTCGACAAACTGCGCGTGCAGCTCGACGAGCTCCTCAGCCAGGACGGCGTCGCACCGGCGGGCGAGCATCGCGACGTGCTCGAGGCCTTCCGCATGTTCGCGCATGATCGCGGCTGGGTGCGCCGCATGCGCGAAGCGGTGCTGCAGGGCCTTACGGCGGAAGCTGCCGTCGAGCGCGTGCAGTCGGACACGCGCGCCCGCATGCTGCGCGCGACCGATCCCTATATCCGCGAGCGTCTGCACGATCTGGATGATCTCGCCAATCGTCTGTTGCGCATTCTCACCGGCCGCGAGCACGGCCCGGTCGCGGAAATGCCGGACAATGCCATTCTCGTTGCGCGCTCGATGGCGCCGGCAGCATTGCTCGACTACGACCGCACAAAACTACGCGGCCTCATCATCGAGGAAGCGGGCCCGACCTCGCATGTGACGATTATCGCCCGCGCGCTCGGCATTGCGTCCGTCGCGCAGATCCAGAACATCGTGTCGATGGTCGAAGCCGGCGATGCTCTGATCGTCGACGGCGGCACCGGCGATGTGCATGTGCGCCCGCCCGTCGATGTGCAGAAAAGCTATGCCGACAAGGTGAAGCTGCGCGCCCGCCGTCAGGCGCAGTATCAGAAGCTGCGCGACAAGCCGGCGATCACCAAAGACGGCACGACGATCAGTCTCATGCTGAACGGCGGTCTTCTCGTCGATCTTCCTTATGTCGAAGAGACCGGCGCGTCGGGCATCGGCCTGTTCCGCACCGAATTGCAGTTCATGGTGTCGCCCACTCTGCCGCGCGCCGGCGAGCAGGAGGAGCTTTATAGATCCGTGCTCGATGCGGCGGGCGACAAGCCCGTCATTTTCCGCACGCTCGATATCGGCGGCGACAAGGTGCTGCCCTATCTGCGCACCGTCGAAGAAGAAAACCCGGCGCTCGGCTGGCGCGCCATCCGTTTCGGTCTCGACCGTCCGGGTCTTTTGCGCTCGCAGGTACGTGCGCTGGCGCGCGCCGCCGCGGGCCGCACATTGCGCGTGATGTTCCCGATGATCGCCGCGGTGAACGAGATCGAGGAAGCGCGCACCATTGTCGAGCGCGAGCTTACTCACCTTCGTAAATGGGGCCATCAGCTGCCTGAGCGTATGATGCTCGGCGCGATGCTCGAAGTGCCTTCGCTGCTCTTCGAGCTTGACGAGCTTCTGAAGCATGTCGACTTCATCTCGATCGGCTCGAACGATCTCATCCAGTTCATGTATGCCGCCGATCGCGGCAATTCGCGCGTCGCCGACCGCTTCGATCCGATTTCGCCGGCGATGATGCGGGCGTTCAAACTGATCATCGACAGTGCCAACAAAGCCGGGAAACCTGCGACGGTGTGCGGCGAGCTTGCGGCGCGGCCGGCGGGGGCGCTCGCGCTCATTGGCCTCGGCTTCCGTCATCTTTCGGTGTCGCCGGTCTCGATCGGTCCGCTGAAGGCAATGATCCGCGACATCAACATCAAGGATGCGGAAGCGGCGGTGATGAGGATTGTCGAAGGCGATGAAAGCGGCCGCGATACGCTGACGCAGATCGCCGAATCCATAAAACTCTCCTGATGCTGCCGACGGAAAAACTCGACGCTCTTGTGCGGCGCTTCGATGCCATAGATGCCGAACTCGCGCATGGCAATCCGGACGGGCAGACGCTGGTGAAGCTGACGCGCGAGCGTTCCGATCTCGCCGACCTCGTTGAAGTGGTGCGCGAGTGGAAAGCGCTCACGGCGGAAGTCGCGAGCCTGAAAGCCATGTCGGAAGACAGCGCCAATGACGGCGAGATGCGCGACCTCGCCCGTGCCGAATACAACGACAAGGCCACAGCGCTCGAAGAACTCGAACAGCGCCTGCGGCTGCTGCTTTTGCCCAAGGATGCTGCCGACGAGCGCGGCGTCATTCTCGAAGTGCGCGCCGGAACCGGCGGCGATGAGGCGGCGATTTTCGCCGGCGATCTGTTCCGCATGTATTCGCGCTATGCGGATCTGCAGGGCTGGAAGGTCGAGGTTCTGTCGGCGAGCGAAGGCACGGCCGGCGGCTATCGCGAAATCATCGCCAGCATTGAAGGGCGCGGCGTCTATGCGCGGCTGAAATTCGAGTCCGGCGCGCACCGTGTGCAGCGCGTGCCCGATACCGAAACACAGGGGCGCATCCACACCTCTGCCGCGACGGTCGCCGTTCTGCCGGAAGCCGAAGAGGTCGATGTCGAAATCCGCGACGCCGATCTCCGCATCGACGTCTATCGCGCCCAGGGCGCCGGCGGCCAGCACGTCAACAAGACGGAATCGGCGGTGCGCATCACCCACATTCCGACCAACACCGTCGTCGCCGTGCAGGACGAGCGCTCGCAGCACAAGAACAAGGCGCGGGCCATGGCCATGCTGCGCGCCAAGATCTTCGATGCGCAGCGCACCGCCCTCGATCAGGCCCGGGCGGCCGACCGCAAAGGCCAGGTCGGCTCGGGGGATCGATCCGAGCGCATCCGGACCTATAACTTTCCGCAGGGGCGCGTGACCGATCACCGGATCGGCCTGACGCTCTATAATCTCCCCGAGATCGTCGAAGGCTCGGGGCTTGGCGAGGTGGTTGGGGCCCTCGTCGCCGAACATCAGGCGCGGCTGCTGGCCGCCGAGGCGGAGGAATGAAGACCCGCAACGAGCTTCTCAGCCAGTCGGTCGAGCGGCTTCGCATGGCAAAGCTCGATACGCCCGAGCTCGATGCACGGGTTCTCGTCAAATACGCTTTGAAGCTTAGCGATGCCGAACTGATCGGCGGTTCGGACCTCAATGTCTCGCCGGATTGTGCGAGCGGCCTCGAAAACATGATCTGCCGCCGGGTGCGCGGCGAGCCTGTGGCCCGAATCATCGGCCGCAAAGAGTTCTGGGGCTTAAGCTTTGAGCTCGGCCTCGACACCCTGGTCCCGCGGCCGGAAACAGAGACTTTGATCGAGGCGGCTCTCGCGGCATTCGGTCGCGGAACGCCCCGGAAAGTCCTCGATCTCGGCACCGGGACGGGCTGTCTCCTCCTCGGGCTCCTCAGCGAATACCCCGAAGCGTCCGGCCTTGGGGTCGATATTGCCCCCAAAGCGGTCGAGGTGGCCGCCGCCAATGGCAGGCGCCTGGGCTTTGACGGCAGGGCCGAATTTCGCGTCTCGGACTGGGATGAGGGGGTCGAGGGGCAGTTCGACCTGATCCTGTCCAATCCCCCCTACATTCTCAGGGAAGACATTGAAAAGCTTGCCCCGGAAGTCCGCCTCCATGACCCGATAAAGGCCCTGGACGGGGGCCCGGACGGGCTTTCGGCCTACCGGGCGCTGGCAGCGGCCGCTGCCCGGCGTCTTGCCCCGCAGGGGCTCCTGATCGCCGAGCTGGGGGCCGGCCAGGAGGCCGATGTTGCGGGGGTCATGGCCAAGGCCGGCCTCAAGGTGGATGGTCCCGCCCGCCCAGATTTAGCCGGAATTCCACGAGCCCTTGTTGTGAGGCGCTGAAATTCCCACTTGGAAAGGTAGGCTCGCCGGGGTAGTTTCCCGGGCAATAGAGAACCGCCAAGCGAGCCGAGAACAAGGGTTACCGCCGGCGCTTTCCGACCAGGAAATGACCAGGTCACGGTTCTGAGACACACGTCGCACATCGTTGAACGCCGAGGGCCTGGGGGCCCGGCAAAAGATGAGCGGCTTCAGTTCGCAAGGGGCCAGCGGACTAAAAAACTTTGAGCAAGCAATACCAGGCGATCAGATGCGGTCGCACTTCGGCAGCCAAAGGCTGCGAAGCGACACGCTATCCGTTCGTCGGGACCACGGGGCTTTTAAGAGGCAAGATCAGAGAGCCATGAGGCAAGGTCAGCAGCATCAGCAGAAGCGCATGCGCGGTCGTAATAATAACAACCGCAAAGGCCCGAACCCACTCAGCCGTAGCTATGAGTCGAACGGCCCGGATGTAAAAATCCGCGGTACCGCCGCTCATATCGCCGACAAATACGTGCAGCTCGCGCGCGACGCGACCTCGTCCGGCGATCCCATTTCGGCCGAGAACTATCTCCAGCACGCCGAGCACTATTACCGCATCGTCGCGGCGGCCCAGCCTCAATACCCGCAGAATCAGGGCGGCGGTTTTGTTCGCGCCGACGATGAGTCGCGCGACGAAGACGGCGATGAAGAGGGCGACGGCCAGGCCAATGGCTATGAGGGCGATCAGCAGCCCCGCCAGCAGCAGGGCTACCCGCAGAACGCGCCGCAGCCTTACGCGCAGAATGGCGAAGGCGGCCAGCCGCGCGAACAGCGTGAGCCGCGCGAGCAGCGCTCCTACAACAATCATCAGAACAATGGCGGTGAACCCGGCGGTCTGCCGGCCTTCATCACCGGCGGCCAGGAATATCAGGGCGGCCAGGGTGGTGGCGGTCAGGAGCGCGGCGAAGGCGGCTATAACAATGGCGGCCGCAACCGCAACCGTAACCGCCGCTTCGGCCGCTATGGCCGCAATGGCGGTCCGGGCGAGCAGGGTGCAGGCGAAGGCGGCGGCCCGAGCGCCGAGCCGGAAATCGCACCCGGCGAATAAGATTTAAGCGCAGCTTAGAAAAAGCGCGGCATTCCGGTGCCGCGCTTTTTGTTTGAGGGGACGGGAATTGAAAAGATTTCTGCTCGCGCTCGCAGCACTCGCGCTGCTGTTCGGTCTTGTCTCCGCGCCGTTCTACATCTTCGCGAAAATCGCTTCCGAAGAGATTCAGCGCCGCCGTCTCAGCGAAGCCGAGCATAACAGCCTCAAGCACGGCTTTGCCGCCGCCGAACTCTATGCGCGCCTGCGCCCGATCCTCGGCGCCGACACGGCAGAGAATGTCACGGTGTGGACCGGCGAGACGGTCGAGCGCATCGAGCAGATCGTGAACCACGAGACCGATGTGGCGCGCGAGGTCTACAAGGACCTCTACAACAATCTCTACGGCGTGGAGGCCGCGCGCTGGATGGAAACCGCCGGCGGATCGTCCGATGTCGAGTCGCGGTTAAAGCTTTTGGGCTGGCTTGCCGAAACCAATGCGCTGGCCGATTGGGCGGAAGACAAACGTATCCCCGACAGCCTGCCCTGGACGCCCGATATCGATGCGGCGATTGCAGCGTCCCGCGCCGACCGTGCGCGTCTCGAAGCGCAGTTCCGCGCCTGGCTGACGGCGCACCGCCGCGACATCGCCGCCGATCTTTCCCTTAAATAAGCTTGAGCTCGTCGCCTTCGGAAATGCGGCCGGGCGTCATCACCTCGGCATAGATGCCGCAATCGAGATCGCCGCGCTCGTTCTTGATCGTGCCCATGATGTCGAGATCGCGCACGCCGCGCACCGGATCGACATGCGTGGCGAGACAGCGCTGGATCGTCTTGCGCACTTTGAACTTGGCCTCGCCGATCTGAAATTCGCGACCGACCCAGGTCGCCTCGATCCACGGTTCCATGCCGGCCAGATGCACATTGCCGCGAAAGCGGATCGGATCGACAGGCGCGCCGAGAACGCGTCCGAGATCTTCTGCGCTGGCGAGATTGATGAAGGACACGACCTTCTTCGCGACATCCGAAAAACTGTGGCCGGGCGAGGAGAGGACGCGCAGAGCGCCGCGTGCCTCATCGTCCATGAAATCGGCAAGGAAAGCTTCGATCGCGGCGCGGCCGTCTGCGGTCGACAGATCGCCGGAAACCTTGGCGCCATTGTTCTCGATCGTCAGCGTGCTGGTCGCATCGTCATAATGCGAGGCAAGGCGCGCGAGTTTGGGGTTCTTCATCCAGCAGAGGAACTTGATCTTCGGCATCCAGGACGGCGCCTCGGGATCGAAGCTGGACGGGCCGTTTTCGACGGCAAAGGCGCGGTCGCCGGACAGCGTCTCTCCGGGGCTCAGATCGGCAAAGGGCAGCGTCTCGGCCGAAAGGCCCTTCACCGGATAGCGCTGGAGGCTTTTGACGGAAATCATGGTTATTCACCCAAACCCTGCAAAAATTTCATTCCCGCCGGCCGGGGTCTTTTCCCGAAACCCCGCCGTGCCCATCTAGGCGGCAAAGGGGCCGCCTACCTTTTTAGGGGCCAAGTCGGGAACACCCGACTTGGTGCAGGGGCCCGAGGATCAATTGCCGGAGCCGGGCTTTCTTAAGCCGGAGCCGGAGGAGGGTCGATAGGATGAATGTCGAAAAATATACCGAGCGGGTGCGCGGGTTCCTGCAGTCCGCCCAGGGCCTCGTCCTGCGCGAGGGCCATCAGCAGTTTCTGCCCGAACATATTCTGAAAGTTCTGCTCGACGATCCCGAGGGGCTCGCCGCGGGTCTGATCGATGCCGCCGGCGGCCGCTCGCGCGAGGCTCTGGCCGAAACGGAAGCTGCGCTGAAGAAAGTGCCGAAGGTCGAAGGCGGCACGGGACAGATTTATCTCGCGCCGGCGACGGCGCGCGCTTTCCAGGCCGCGGAAGATCTCGCCGAGAAAGCGGGCGATAATTTCGTCACCGTCGAACGGCTTCTGCTGGCGCTTGCCGCAGACAAGACGTCCGAAGCCGGCAAGGCTCTCGCAAAGGCGGGCGTCACGCCGAAAGCTTTGAACGATGCCGTCAACGAACTTCGCAAAGGCCGCACGGCCGACAGCTCGTCCGCCGAAAACGCCTATGACGCGCTGAAGCGTTATGCGCGCGATCTCACCCAGGCGGCACGCGACGGCAAGGTCGATCCGGTCATCGGCCGTGACGAAGAAATCCGCCGCACCATCCAGGTTCTGGCGCGCCGCACCAAGAACAATCCGGTTCTCATCGGCGAACCAGGCGTCGGCAAGACCGCCATCGTCGAAGGCCTCGCGCAGCGCATCGTCAATGGCGACGTTCCGGAGTCTTTGAAAGACAAGAAGCTTCTGGCGCTTGATCTCGGCGCCTTGATCGCCGGCGCGAAATATCGCGGCGAATTCGAAGAGCGGCTGAAAGCCGTTCTGTCGGAAGTCACCGGCGCTGCCGGCGACATCATTCTCTTCATCGACGAAATGCACACGCTGGTCGGCGCGGGCAAGACGGACGGCGCGATGGATGCGTCGAACCTTCTGAAACCGGCTCTGGCCCGCGGCGAACTGCATTGCGTCGGCGCAACGACGCTCGACGAATACAGAAAGCATGTCGAAAAGGATGCGGCGCTCGCCCGGCGTTTCCAGCCGGTGTTCGTGTCCGAACCGACGGTCGAGGACACGATCTCGATCCTGCGCGGCCTGAAGGAGAAATACGAACTCCATCACGGCGTGCGCATTTCCGACTCGGCGCTGGTGTCAGCCGCGACGCTTTCGAACCGCTACATCACCGACCGTTTCCTGCCCGACAAGGCGATCGACCTTGTCGACGAGGCGGCCTCGCGCCTGCGCATGCAGGTCGACTCGAAACCGGAAGAGCTCGACGAGATCGACCGGCGGCTGATGCAGCTGCGGATCGAACGCGAAGCGCTGAAGAAGGAAAATGACCGGGCGTCGAAATCGCGCCTCGAAAATCTCGAGACCGAAATCGCCGAACTCGATGAGAAGTCGAAAGCGATCACGGCGACCTGGCAGGCCGAAAAGAGCCGGCTCGGCCGCGCGCAGAAGCTAAAGGGCGATCTCGATCAGGCGCGCAGCGACCTCGAACAGGCGCAGCGCAAGGGTGATCTCGCCAGGGCTGGCGAGCTTGCTTATGGCGTGATCCCGGGTCTCGAGCGTGAGATTGCCGAACTCGACAAGGCGGAAAGCCGTGCTCTGGTCGAAGAGGTCGTCACGCCCGATCACATCGCGGGCGTCGTCTCGCGCTGGACCGGCGTTCCGGTCGACAAAATGCTCGAAGGCGAACGCGAGAAGCTTCTGAAGATGGAAGATCAGCTTTCGAAGCGAGTCATCGGTCAGGCCGAAGCGGTGAAAGCCGTCTCGACTGCGGTGCGCCGTGCGCGTGCCGGACTGCAGGATCCGAACCGTCCGATCGGCTCCTTCCTGTTCCTCGGGCCGACCGGCGTCGGCAAGACCGAGCTGACGAAGGCGCTTGCCGATTATCTCTTCGACGACGAGACCGCACTCGTGCGCATCGATATGTCCGAATATATGGAGAAGCACTCCGTGGCCCGGCTCATCGGCGCACCTCCCGGCTATGTCGGCTATGAGGAAGGCGGTTCGCTGACGGAAGCGGTGCGCCGCCGTCCGTACCAGGTCATCCTGTTCGACGAAGTCGAAAAAGCGCATCAGGACGTGTTCAACGTTCTCCTGCAGGTTCTCGACGATGGACGTCTGACCGACGGTCAGGGCCGCACGGTCGATTTCCGCAACACGCTGATCATCATGACGTCCAATCTCGGCGCTGAATTCCTCGCCGATCCGCGCCATCCGATCGGCTTCGGAATCTCCGGCGAAAAGGGCGATCATGTCGTGTCCGATCAGGAGGCCTACAGCCTCGTGATGGATGCGGTGCGCAAGCATTTCCGTCCGGAATTCATCAACCGTATTGACGAAATCGTCGTCTTCCATCGCCTGCAGCGCGATCAGATGGGCTCGATCGTCGATATCCAGATGAAGCGTCTGCAGAAGCTGCTCGACGACCGCAAGATCGTGCTCGATCTCGACGTGTCGGCGCGCAGCTGGCTGTCGGAGAAGGGCTACGATCCCGCTTATGGCGCGCGCCCTTTGAAGCGCGTCATCCAGAAAAACGTTCAGGACAAGCTCGCGGAAGCCATTCTCGCGGGCGACGTTCAGGACGGATCGACGGTGCGGGTCACCGCCGGCCCCGACGGCATTCATATCAACGAGACGGCCAAGAGCGCGGCCGCATGACCGCGCCTTCGGTGACCATCGGTGAGGACGAGATCAAAACTCTCGTCCACACTTTCTACGGCCGCGTCCGCGACGACGATCTGATCGGGCCGATCTTCAATGCGAAGGTCGAAGATTGGCCCGATCATCTGGCAAAACTCTGCGATTTCTGGTCGTCGGTGATTTTGCGCACGCAGCGTTTTACCGGACGGCCCATGCGCGCCCATCTTCTTCTGGGCGATACCATCCAGAGCCATCATTTCGACCGCTGGCTTGATCTGTTCGAAAAGACGGCCAGGGATGTTTTGCCGGCCGATGCGGCGCCGGTCTTCATCCAGCGCGCGCGGCAGATCGCCGACAGTTTCGAATTCGGCCTTGCGACGCAGCGCGGCGACATCGTTGCCCCGCGTCATGTGACGCGCGCTTAGAATCCCAACTTCTTGAGTTCCTCTTCGGCCCACGCGCGGCCGGGCTCACCGCCCCATAAAAGCCAGGCGATATGGCCGGCCGATGGGCGCTCTTTGTTGTTCCAGTCCTTGCCGCGCTTATCGACTTCATGCCGCGCGAAATAGGAGCGGATGCGCTTGAGCTCGGGTACGTCGAGCGGCGTGCGCTTGATGAGGTTTTCCGCCCGCCAGACGCCGATTTCGGTGCCGCCGCGTTTGTGCTGCTTGCGCAGTTCGAGTCCGCGCGCGGCTTCTTTCGCCACGGCTAAAGGCGGTTTGACGGATTTGAAGATTTTTCCGGCCACGGCGATCTTTTCTTTCGATCTCAACAAGACGCCGATGCGGGGCAGGAGGTTCCCGTTCAGCCGCCGCTGCGGCCGGTCTGGGTGAGCTGCGCCTGGCCGCTCCCGTCCCGGCCGACAAGTCCGTCAATGCGTTCGCGTTCGCGCTTGAACTCGGCGAGAGCCGCGCCTTCGATTTCGCGGCCGCGCGGCACCTTGATGCGCATCGGGTTCACGAAGCGGCCGTTGACCAGAACTTCATAGTGGACGTGCGGGCCGGTGGAGAGACCGGTCGAACCGACATAGCCGATGAGCTGGCCCTGACGGACGCGCAGCCCCTCTTTCATGCCCTTGGCAAAGCCCTGCATGTGTCCGTACGCCGTCTCATAGCCGTTGGCGTGCTGGATCTTGACCTGGTTGCCATAGCCGCTGTTGCGCTCGGCAAGTTCGACGACGCCCGAGCCCGCGGCATAGATCGGCGTGCCGCGCGGCGCGGCCCAGTCGACGCCCGTATGCATTTTAGAGTAGCCGAGGATCGGATGGCGGCGCAGGCCAAAGCCCGAGCGCATGACGGCCTGCGCGACCGGCTTGCGCATCAGGAATTTGCGGGCCGAGCGGCCTTCCTCGTCGTAATAGTCGACAGCGCCGTCCTCCGGCGACTGATAGCGGTAATAACGGCGGGATTCGCCGCCGGCCGTGAGCGAGCAGTAGATGACCTCCGGCGGGCCGTCGACCTGGCCGCTGTCGTCGCTGCCGAAGAGAACTTCGAAACTGTCGCCGCCGCCGACCTTGCGCTGGAAATCGGCGTCATAGCCGAAGACTTTGACAAGTTCGTCGATGACGGGCTTCGGCACGCCCTTCGCGAGCGCGGTGCCGTAGAAGCTTTGATAAAGGCTCAGATCGCCGTCGCGCCCGGTCGGGGCGGTGGCGACTTCCTCGCCTTCCTGCGCGATTTCGGGCGCATCGGCGACGGCGACATAGCCGCCGGTATCGGACAGCGCGACGATCGACTCGCTTGAGCCCGAGGCGACGATGACGCGCACCGGCTGCA